>NZ_JBFAHW010000009.1:0-171602 GCF_040654355.1 Streptomyces sp. NPDC050704
CCTGGTGAAGAAGGGCGACCTGGCCGTGGTCAGCGCCTACTACTCCCTCGACACCGGCCGGGTGGAGGTCCTCACAGGCGCGCCCGCCGCCTGACGGAGGGGCGGCCGGCCCTCACCGGCCCGCGCCCGCGGCGGAGCCGCACGTCGATACGGCATCACCGTGCTTCCGGTGGAGCGCTTAGTCTCGTGTTCGTACTCGAGCCCGAAGGAGCGCCAGGGCTCCGGCGTGGCTCCCAGCAGAGGCGACGATCATGGACTCGGCCGTGGTACCCCCGACCACAGCGGGCATCAGCCTGCGCCAGTTGCTGATGGCCCTGGGGGATTCGCTGGTGGAGGTGCAGGCCGCGCCCGCCGGCCTTGACGTCGAGATCCGCGGCGTGGCCCTGCTCGATCCCGAGGACCCGCCGACCGCCCAGCCGGGCGAACTGGTCCTCGTCATCGGTGCCCGTGGCCGAGCCGCCCATCCCGCGCTGCGGGCCGCCGGGCGCGACGGAGCCGCCGCCGTCGTGGTCAAACTGGACGGTCCCGGCCAGGCCGCGGCCGTCAGCGAGACCGCCGCCGAGGCCGGGGTCGCCCTGCTCTCGCTGCGCGGCGAGGCACGCTGGGAACAGGTGCACGCGCTGGCCCGCGCCGCCCTCGACGACGCGCCGCCCGGCCACTTCGGCGCCGGGGCCGAGGAGGGCGACCTGTTCTCGCTGGCCCAGACCACCGCTGTCCTCACCAGCGGCATCGTCAGCATCGAGGACGCCGCCAACCGGGTGCTGGCGTACTCCCGCTCCACCGACTCCGACGAGATCGACGACCTGCGGCGGCGCTCCATCCTCGGCTGGCAGGGACCGGAGGCGTATCTGGCGAAGCTGCGCGAGTGGGGCGTGTTCCAGCACCTGCACGCCAGCGACGAGGTGATCAGCATCGACAGCCACCCCGAGCTGGGAATCCGCCGCCGGCTCGCGGTGGCCATCCGGTCCGGGGACCGGCAACTGGGGACCATCTGGGTGCAGGAGGGCTCGACGCCGCTGTCCGACCGTTCGGAGCAGGCGCTGCTGGGCGCCGCCCGGGTCGCCGCGCTCCACCTGGTGCGCCGTCGGCGGGAGCTCTCGGAGGACCTGACACTCACCCGGACCCTGCTGGTCGGACTCCTGGAGGGCAGCACCGGGCCCCAGCCGCTCGCCACCCACCTGGGATTCGACGCGACCCGCCCGGCCGCCGTCCTGGGCTTCTCGTACGGGACCACCGAGGCGGCCAAGACTCCGGAGGTCGTCGCCGCGCCGGAGCTGACCCACACCGAGGTCACCAACCTGGTCTCCGTGCACATCGCCGCCCGGCACCGCAGCGCACTGGTCACCCAGGTCGATCCCCGTATCTACGTGCTCCTGCCGCAGCTGCCCCGCAGCATCGACACGGACACGCTGCGCGGCTGGGGCCGGGAGATCACCGACGCCGCGCGCCGCCATCTGGGCCTGCCGCTGCGCGGCTCGGTCGGTTGCGTGGTGTCCGGGCTCGGGGACGTCCCGGAGTCGCGCCGCGAGGCCGACCGCATCCTCGACGCCATGGTGGGGGCCGACGTGTCCACGCCGGTCGCCGCGCTGCCGGACATCCAGGCGGAAGTACTGGTCAGCGAAATCCTGACGCTGCTTTCCGGCCATCCCGAGATACGGGATCCACGGCTGACCGCCCTCGTCACGCACGACGGCCGGCACCAGGGCGGCCTGGCCGAGTCCCTGCTGGTCTATCTGAACTCCTTCGGTGACGTACGGGCGGCCGCCGCCCAACTGCATGTGCACCCCAACACGCTGCGCTACCGCCTTCGCCGGGCCGAGGAGCTGACCGGCCTCGACCTGGGCCGTCCCGACCAGCGCCTGCTCGCCATGCTCCAGCTGCGGCTGCCGCCCACCACCTGACGCTGCCCACCAGCTGATACCGCCGCCGCCCACCATCCGATCCGGCTTCCGCATTGGCCAGTCGCACAGCCATCGGGTGCGAGTCTGTCGACCTCCACAAACACATCACCCCATGGCCCTCCATACGCTTGCGCAAATCCATTTCCGCAAGTGATGCGGACCGCCTCTCACGAGGAGACGGAGCGAAGCACGGACGTGCGGTGACGACCCCGTCACCCGTACGGCATCCGGATACCGCGCCCAGCACCGTGAACGCTTTCGGGAATCTTCAGGGCCCATGGCCGCCCCTCCCCGCACGGCCCTCCCCGCACGGCCCTCCGTCCCAACCACCCAATGGATGTCGCCATGACTACACGTCCCCCCGATTCCCTGGCCACCGCCACCGCTCCACCCCCCGGTGGAGGGCCTCCGGAGCAGGCAGGTCTGCAGGCCGGTCTCAAGAACCGCCATCTGTCCATGATCGCCATCGGCGGCGTGATCGGCGCCGGCCTCTTCGTGGGCTCCGCCTCCGGTATCGCCGCCGCAGGGCCGGGCATCCTGCTCTCGTACGCCCTGGTCGGCGCCCTGGTCGTCTTCGTGATGCGCATGCTCGGCGAGATGGCCGCGGCCAACCCGACCTCGGGCTCGTTCTCCGCCTACGCGGACCGGGCGCTGGGCCGCTGGGCCGGGTTCTCGATCGGCTGGCTGTACTGGTTCTTCTGGGTCGTCGTACTCGCCGTGGAGGCGACCGCGGGTGCCGTGATCCTGGAAGGGTGGGTGCCGGCCGTACCGCAGTGGGCCTGGGCACTGATCGTGATGGTGGTCCTCACCGCCACGAACCTGGTCTCGGTCGGTTCGTTCGGCGAGTTCGAGTTCTGGTTCGCCGGCATCAAGGTCGTCGCCATCGGGGGCTTCATCCTGCTGGGCGGCCTGGCGATCTTCGGTGTGCTGCCCGGCTCCGACCACGCCGCGACGGGCTTCGGCAACCTCACCGAGCACGGCGGCTTCCTGCCGAACGGGGCGGACACGATCCTCACCGGCATCCTGCTGGTCGTCTTCTCCTTCATGGGCAGCGAGATAGTCACCCTGGCCGCCGGTGAGTCCTCGGAC
The DNA here is from genome assembly GCF_040654355.1 of Streptomyces sp. NPDC050704. NCBI lineage: Bacteria > Bacillati > Actinomycetota > Actinomycetes > Kitasatosporales > Streptomycetaceae > Streptomyces > Streptomyces sp. NPDC050704. The sequence goes on from NZ_JBFAHW010000009.1 coordinate 2,991, forward strand.
GCGCAGCGGGCGGTCGCCAAGGCCACCCGGAGCGTGATCTGGCGGGTCGGCGTCTTCTACGTCGGTTCGATCTTCGTCGTGGTCACCCTGCTGCCGTGGAACGACCCCGCGATCGCCGAGAAGGGCTCGTACGTCGCGGCCCTGGACTCGATCGGCATCCCGCACGCCGGCCAGATCATGAACTTCATCGTGCTGACCGCCGTGCTGTCCTGTCTCAACTCCGGCCTCTACACCGCCTCCCGGATGGCCTTCTCCCTCGGGCAGCGCAACGACGCCCCGCGGTCCTTCGTACGGACGAACGCGCGAGGTGTCCCGCAGACCGCGATCCTGGCCTCCGTGGCCTTCGGTTTCGTGGCGGTCGGCTTCAACTACCTGTGGCCGGACACGGTGTTCCAGTTCCTGCTGAACTCCTCGGGCGCGGTCGCGCTCTTCGTATGGCTGGTCATCTGCTTCTCGCAACTGCGGATGCGGGGGATCATCCTGCGCGAGAGCCCGGAGAAGCTCGTCGTCCGGATGTGGCTGTTCCCCTATCTGACGTGGGCGACGATCGCGATGATCTCGTTCGTGCTCGTCTACATGCTCACCGACGACAAGGAGGGCGGCGGGCGGAGCCAGGTGCTGCTCTCCGTGCTCGTGGCCGCACTGGTGATCGCGGTCTCGCTGGTCCGGGAACGGAGGCGGACGAAGAACACCGAGGACGCGGCCATACCCCGGTAGCCACCGCGGACTTGCCGTGCGGCAGTACTGCCGTGCACTCAGCGCTGAAGCCGCGTAGGCAGTGCCACCCAGCGGCGCGGGGCGCGGCGGTCCGCCGCTGCCCGGCCGTCGCTGATCCGCAGGCCGGCCGCGGCGCAGGCATAGGCAAGGGTGTCGGCGCCGTAGGGGTAGGTGTGCTTGTGCTGCCAGAAGCGGAAGTGCCAGTGGGCGGGCGGTTCCGGCTCGTGCGGCGGGAGGCCGATCTCCTCGCCATCGACGATCTCTCCGTCGCGGGCCAGGGCGCCGAACTTCCCGCCCTTGGGGTTGAAGTAGATCCCGTAGGCGCTGGTGCCCGCCGTGATCGCCTGCAGCACGGCGCCGTCGCTCGGCATGTACCCGTCCTGAGTGATCACGCAGCCGCCGGGGTCGCCGGGCACGCTTGTCACGCCGACATAGCGGAGGGACTCGTCGTAGTCGTACGGGTCGAAGGGCGCGTCCTCGGGGTCCGTCTTCGGGCACTGTGCGGGGTCGGCGCCCAGCCGTCGGATCAGCTCGTCCTCGCTCAGATCTCGTACGAAGGCGATGCCGAGCCCTTCGGTCCACATATCCTGCTCGCCGAAGGCCGCGATGAGCGCGTCCGCCGCCCGGAAGGCGGCGGCCTCCTCGGCGGGCAGCTCCAGGGCCCCCGGCAGGCCCGCGACGAGCGGCGCGAGCGACGTGGTCAGCAGCAGCCGGCCCGGCGACCAGGGCCCTGTCTGCGGCGTCCACACATCAGCCCCGGCGTCGACCAGCGCGCGGACGCTGCCCTCGTCCGCGCTGCAGACGGCGTACCACAACGGCGTGTGCCCGTCGTCGTCGCGTGCGTCGGTCGGCGCGTGGTGCGCCAGGAGCGCGGCCACCGCCTCCGCCGACCCTTGTTCCGCCGCCAGGTGCAGCGGGCCGGTGCCCTGCCATCCGACGCGGGCGTCGGGCGGCGCGCCCCCGTCGAGCCGGGCCCTGACCAGCGCCGCATCTCCCCAGTCCCGGTACCCGAGTTGCTGCCAGTCGGCCCGCGGCACATAGCGCAGGCGCTCCTCCTCCTGACGGCGCAGCTCCTCGCGCTGGTGCCGGGACAGGGGCGGCGCCAGAAAGCCGGGCGGCCCGCTGACCTCCAGGTGCGCGAAGGAGCTCGGCTGCTCCGACGGATCCGGTGGCTCGATCCCCGGCCAGACCTCAAGTGCCCGCGCCGACGCGGCATGCAGTGCCGCCACGTCGACCGGGGTGCGTGTCTCGGCTATGCCCTCGTCCGGCCATTCGACGACCAGCTGTGCCTCGCCGGGGGGTGGGAGTTCCGCCAGATACAGGTCGACGTCGGTCTTGAAGAGGGACCGGCGGGGTTGATGCAGCCCCGGATCCAGCGGAATCAGCCCGACCGCCTGCTGCGTCGCCGCCACGGTCTCCTGCCCCGAGGACGCCGTGAACCGCACCTCCCGCTGCACCGTGCCGTCCAGCGAGGTCACCCGGCGGCCGTCGGAGAACAGCAGGCCGACCCGCAGTCCGGACTGCCGGCGGGCGTCCGCGCTCTGCCAACGGGTCTTGCGGAAGACCGACAGATGCAAGGTGGCGGCACGCGGCCACAGAGACCATCCCGTCAGCAGCACCCGGGTGTGCGGACCGGCACCGGCCACCCCGAGCTGCGACAGCAGCACCGGCGCAAACCTGTCTACGGGCGGCGCGTACTGCCCGTCGTCCTCTCCCGGCGGTCCCAGCCGGACCAACACGGCCCGCTCGGGGGCCGGTTCCTCCGGCAGCACCAGATCATCGAAGAATCCCATGCGCCGATCGTGGCAGAGGGGTCTGACAATGCCTCAGCCTCCGACTACGACCTCGCCCCCTCCGTCGGCACACCCACCTCCGAGAAGATGTCCAACGCCTGCCGCCTCATGGGTTCGGCGGCAGCGTCGTCGTCGGTCTTCCGGAGGGCGCGGGCGAGTGCCACGAGGGTGCGGGCTTCACCGAGGCGGTGGCCGGTCTCACGGTGTATCGCCAGCGCCTCCTGGCCGAGGGTGACGGCTGCGGCGTATGCCGACTCGGACTCCGCTGTACCGCACAGGACGGTCAGGGCCTGGCCCTCCACCACACGGAACCCGTGATCGCGGGCGAGGCGCAGGGCCTGCTCGGCGTGGGTGCGGGCCTGGTGGTGGCGGCCCAGACGTTGATGCGTGAGGGAGAGCCCCACGAGGCTGTCGGCCTCGGCTCGTTTGAATCTCGCCTCGCGGGCCAGGGTGAGTGCCTGCTCAGCGGCCTGAAGGGCCCGGTCCAGGTGTGTCAGTTCTCGATGGGCAGTGGCGATCGTGTTGAGGATGCCGGACTGAATCCAGTGCCGCCTCGTGTCATCGACCATGGCCCAGGCCTGCTCGGCCCGCTCCAACCCCTCCTCGTGGCGGCCGAGTTCGAGACTGATCTTCGCGAGGGCGTCAAGCATCATCGCCCGGCCGTCGCGGTAACCGGCCCCTTCGTGCGAGGCCATTGCCGGGCCGAGGAGGTCGAGCCCGGCGGCGAGACGGCCGAGTTCCCAGTACACCCCGCCCAGAATCTGCATAGCCGAGCTGTTGTCCCACCCTCTGAGTTCCGCACTGAGGTCGACGGCACGTTCGAGGTGACCGGCAGCATCATGCAGCCGCCCCAGGTCCCGGCAGGCCATACCGAGGCCGGTCAGCCCGAACCCTTCGAAGTAACGAGTCCCGGTCTCACGGAAGATGCGCAGGCCGGCGGTGAAGTCGTCGTGCGCACTGTTCAGGCGCGCCATGCTCCATGCCGCGAAGCCCCTGAGGCCGAGGCCGGACGCCTCGCCCCTCGCCCAACCGATTTTCCGGCTGATGTCCAGCGCGCGCGTGGCGTGCTCCATCGCCTGCCGGACATGCCCCCGGTCCCACCGGGCCGCTGAGAGGCTGGAGTGCATCGCGGACTGTCCGAACAGGTCGCCTTCGGCCTCGGCCGCGTCCAGTGCCGTCTGTGCGAGGGCCTGCCAGGTCTTCCGCGGCAGATGGACCCAGAAGTGGCTGAACAGCGCGGAGGTCAGGTACCAGGCGACGGGGCGGGGGCCGTGGCGGCCGGCATGGTTGATGACGGCGAGCAGATTCGCTCGTTCCGCGTCCAGCCACTGTTCGGGTTCGGTGGTCGAGGGTACGCCCGGGTGCTCGCCGAGCCGGAACTGGCCGGGCAGCTCCGGAAAGAGCCCGGTCCCCGCGGCGGCACGAGCGGCGTGCAGGTACCAGATCAGGAGCCGCTCCAGCGCGGCGTCACGATCCGCCGCCGTTTCCTCCGACTGCGCACACTCCTGCGCGTACTCGCGAAGCAGATCGTGGAACCGGTATCGGCCCACCGTCACCGGTTCGATCAGGTGGGCGGCAGCCAACGCACTGAGCAGGCGCCGGGCTTGCGGGACCGGCGTGTCCAGGAGGGCCGCCGCGACCTCGGCGGTGAACTCCGGCCCGGGAAACAGGCTGAGCAACCGGAACAGCCGACGCGCCGCGGGCAGCAGCACCCGGTACGACACCGAAAAGGCCGCCCGCAAAGGGGAGTTCTCGTCACCGTCGGGCTCCAGCGCCGTCAGCCGGTTGCCCTCGGACATCTCGGCGACCAGGTCCGCCAGGCGCAGGCCAGGATCGCCCGCCAGCCTGGCGGCGGCCACCCGCAGCGCCAGCGGGAGGCTGCCGCACAGCCGGATCAACTCGTCGACCGCGAGCGGTTCCGCCGAGAGCCGGTCCGCGCCGAGTGTCTGACTCAGCAGCGCGCGAGCCTCGGCCGGCAGGAGAAGGTCCAACGGCAGGGCGTGCGCCCCGTCGCGGACCACGAGATCGCCGAGCCGGTTGCGGCTGGTGACGACGACGCAGCAGGAGGGGCTGCCCGGGAGCAGCGGACGGACCTGATCCGCCGAGGCCGCGTTGTCCAGCAGGACCAGCAGGCGCCGGCCGGCCAGCAGCGTCCGGTACACCCGTGCCTGAGTCTCCTCGTCCGCGGGAATCTCCGACGCGGCGAGTCCCAGGCTCCGCAGCAGCAGCTCAAGGGCTTCGCCGGGTTCGAGCGGCTGCCGGTCGTGATCGAATCCGTGCAGGTTCACACACAGCTGACCGTCCGGGAAGCGCTCACGCACCTGGTGCGCCCAGTGCACCGCCAGCGCGGTCTTGCCGATGCCGGCGGCGCCGCCGATGGCGGAGATGACCACGGTGCTCGTCGAACCCCGGCCCTGCTCGGGCGGAAGCAGCGCGTGCAGACTGGCGAGTTCGCCGGCGCGGCCGGTGAATCCCGCGGCGTCGTGCGGCAACTCGGCCGGCGCGGGCGGGGTGCTGTCGCGTGGCGGGCGAGCGGGCCGTCGCGGCGGGGGAGGGGTGGCCGGACGGAGGAGGTAGGCGTCGTCCTGACGCAGCACCGCTTCGTACACCCGGCGGAGCTCCTCACCGGGATCGACTCCGAGCTCGTCACGCAGTCGTACGCGCATGTCCGCATAGGCGTTCAGCGCTTCCGCCTGACGTTCGCAGCCGTACAGGGCCCGCATGCGCAACGCCAGCAGCGACTCGTCGTAGCGGTCCGACACGCTCAGGCCGGTGAGGTCGTCGAGGGTGTCGCCGAACCGGCCGAGCAGAACCAGGCACTTGAGCCGCTCAAGCCGGAGCGTTCGCCTGCGCTCCAGAAGCCGTTGCCGCTCGTCCTGTGCGAACGGTCCCGGAACGTTGGCCAAGGGCTCGCCCTGGAACAGCCTGAGCGCCGCGGACAACTGGTCTTCCGCGGTGGCCAGTTCGCCCGACGCCATGGTGCGCATCGCCTCATCGGCCTGCTCGGCCAGGTCCGCCGTATCGAGCCGGACGTCCTCGACGACGAAGCGGTACCAGCCCTTGCCGCTGCGGATCACGGACTCCGCGGGCCGGGTGCCTTCCGTGTCGAGCGCCCTGCGCAGCGAGTTGACGTGAGTCGGCAGCACCTTGCGACCACCCGCGGGTGGTTCCGGCCCCCACACCGCGTCGAGCAGTTGCTCATGGCTCGTCACAGCGCTCCGGCGGAGCAGCAACGCGGCCAGCACGGCCTGGCGCTTGACCGGCCCCGGATCCAGTGGTGTTCCGCCCCGCCAGGCCCGTAACGGCCCGAGCACCTCGATCCGAAGCAGCTCAGGAGATCCGTCGTCCACCCGAAACCTCCGCCTCCGCCTCCGCACATCATCGGAACTTCATCGACATTGCAGCACCCCCGGCCACGGTGATGGCAGTACATCGCACAACCGGCACAACCCGCACAACCGAAGGGGGTTCCCGTGACCGAAGTCGAGTTGGTGGCCGTCGCGCTGGCCACAGGGGCGGCGCCAGGCCGCACGGATTCCGCGCGCGGAGCCGTCCACGACCTATACACCGGGCTCAAAGAGGCGATCCGCCGGCGATTGAGCGGGGCCGGCGCCAAGAGCGAGGACGGCGGCACCGGCGGGAGCGGCTACGGCGTACGGGTGCTGGACGCGTTCGAGTCGGACCCGGACGTGTGGTGGACCCGGCTGCTCCAGGTCCTGGCGGGCTCCGGCGTGGCGGCGGACCAGGAGGTTCTCGCGGCGGCCCGCGCCGTGCTGCGCGCCGAGCGCCGTACGGGACACGCCGTCCTGGACACCCGCGTCACCCAGGGGGCGCTGGTCGGGGACGGCACCACGCGGCCCGACGGGTCCGACCGGTGATCCAGCGGACGACCCTCCCTCCTGACGGCCCTGCTGGTCGCGGGTGTCGTCATCGCCATGGGCACCTCGCTGTTGGCGGAGTCGCGCAAGGACCATCGCGATGCCGGCCATCGGCGTCAGTGCCTGGTGGGTGGTGGCCCTCCGGCTGATCGCGCGTTGCTCTGCGCGACCACACCCTCGGCCAGGTGATGGCCGGCGCCGTGCTCGGCGTCCTTGTCGCTGGTGGGGGCCTCGCGTGGTTTACCTGACCGGGTACTGAAAGAGCCGGCCGGGACAATCTCCTGATGAGCGAGAATCTGCCGATGCATGTGGATGATCTGCTGGTAGGTCACTGGAGCAGCGCCCCGTTCTCCTACGGGGTCATGGAAACCTCCGAGCTGGGACTACTCGCTGACGGCCGAGGCTGGAGCTCGTGGTTCAACTCTGGCGCCCTGTGCGTCACGCGCTTGAGCTGGATATGTCCAGAGCCAGGGATTGTCGAGCTGCGTGCCCAGTGGATCGTGGAGGGAACGCCCGGTAGTGAGGGCGTCGGCTCTCTTACGCCGGCTTCGACGCAGCCGGCCGAGCCGCTGGACGAGGTGACGCGCCATCACTACGCCGTGGGATCTGCGGTACCGATGCCAGGTGGGGAAGCCGTGATGACGCTCAGTTTCGAAGAGCCGGTGGAATTCTGCCACCAGTACGCCAGAGGAACGAAGGAGATCCGGGCCGAGGATGACCCCGCCCGACTCCTGCTGCCGTATCAGTAGCTGTGACGGGACGTGGTAGTTGGAACCGTGAGTCTGTGGTGACCTGGCGGTCTACTTCTCACGGGAAATGCGTCTGGGAAGAAAGAGTCACGCTTCTTGTGATCTTCGGTGAATTGCTATTCGTACGGGAATCAATTCCGGGAATCCACTCATCGAGCCCACTCCCGCGGCGGACACAGCAGCACGAGTGCTTCGACGCCGTCACACGGCCGGGCACCCGGCGCGGACGGCGCCGAGCCGCACCTGCGGCGCGTCGGCGATCGACGCGTCGCGCGGCAAAGGGGTCGCTCTCGTTGCGGAATGGTCAAACTCATTTTCGACCCGGCCACTGTCGCCCGGCGTCTTCCAGGATTGCCTTGCCGCTACTGCCAGTTGATGGCGACAAAACTCTGCCGGAAGGGATCGAGATGGCGGACGGACCGCGGTTTTACGTGACCATGAAGACCGGCAATGATCAGGGCGCCGGCACCGATGGCTCGGTGTACGTCAAATTCCTATCTGCGGGCCGCACTCAAGGTCGCCAGCCGTCCGGTCAAGCAGACAGTCGTTGCTCCCTCCTTCCTCAGCCTCCTCTACCCCTCCGATGTCGCCACTGCGATGGACGACCACGTCGCTGCGGTCGCTGGCCGGGTGGGGTCAGTCATCGGCCCGGACGAAGACGGGCTTGAGGTGTCTCTCAGGCAGCGAGGTCGGCAGGTCCTCCCAGTCGATGACGTGGGAGACCACCTTCTCGGGGGCGACCTTGCCGGAGGCGGCGAGTTCGAGGGCGTCGGGGATGTGGGCGCGTACGTTGTCGCGGGCGATGCGCAGGGTGACGCCGTTGAGGTACATGTCGAGCAGGGGCAGTTCGCCGGGACGGAAGTGGTTGCCCGCCGATTCGCACATCCCTTCCGGGGTCAGGGATTTGACGGCCAGGGCGAGTTGGTCGACGCGTCCGGTGGCCTCGACGGCGATGTCGTAGCCCTGAGGGATCGGGTCGAGGGCTTCGGCGGTGGCGGCCCCGAACGCGCGTGCCAGGGTGCGGTGTTCGGGGTCAGGGTCGACGTAGAGCACCTCGGATGCGCCGAGCGCGCGGGCGATGTCGCAGACGTACAGGCCGATGCTGCCGCGGGCGACGACCAGGACGCGTGCTCCGGGGCGGGCCTTGAGGTGCGGGGCGACCAGGCGCCAGGCCAGGGACCAGTTGTCGCTTGCCGAAGCCATGGCGACCGGGTCCAGGCCGGCCGGTAGCGGGACCAGCATGGCGTCGGCGTATGGCACGCGGACCAGGTCGGAGAAGAGCCCACCCCAACTGCCGCCGATCGGTGCGCCGTACATCGCCATGTAGGGCACGGCGGTGCAGTGCGCGGTCAGCCCGGCCCGGCAACGCTCGCATGTGCCGCAGTTGATGGACCAGGGGACGACGACGAGGTCGCCGGGAGCTACGGCGGTGACGGCGTCGCCGGTCTCGACGACCCGGGCGACGCACTCGTGGCCGAGGGCGAAGGGCGGGTCGACGAAGCCGTGACCGGCCAGGATGGAGGAGTCCACGTCGCAGGAGGTGGCTGCCACCGGTGCGACGATCGCCTCCCCGTCGGACTGGAGTTTCGGGTCGGGCGTCTCGCGCCACTCGACGGTGCGCCTGGCGACATAGGTCAGTTCACGCATCGGTGCGCTGTCCCTTCGCCAGTGCCACCAGGTCGGCGTAGCGGATGACGGAGCCGCCGGCGCCCCAGGTGCCCTCGGGCTGTTCGTGCACCAGCACCCACACCCGCAGGGTGTTGTCCTGGCCGAGGCCGGCCGCGGCCAGGACGGTCTTGGTCGCCTCCTCGACCAGGCCCGCCTTGCGGCGCTCGGACAGGGCCCCTTGCGGGACGGTGACCTCCACCAGGAATCGCGTCGCGTCGTCCTCGGCGGTGATCTGGGCGCCGTCCGGCAGTTCGGTGAGGTAGCTCCACGCCTGGGCGCGGAAGAACGCCGTGTCGGGTGCGCCCTCCCAGCGCAGCAGTACGGCGGCGAGGTCGCGCTGGACGCTCTGGCGGCCTTGCTCGGTCAGGGCGCCGGCCGGGGCCGTGAGCCGGATCATCGGCATGGCATACCTCTCCTTGTTTCGTTCGTCTTGTTCCGCTCGTCGTCGGTCAGGTCGACGACGCAGCTCTATGACAGTCGTTATAAGCGACGGTCACGCTAGACTATGACGGTCGTTATATCCAGTGGGTCGGAAGGGATCGTGTACGTGACCAAGCCCAGCCCGGCGGCGCGCGAGCGGATCGTGGCCGGTGCGGCCGACATGATCAGCCGGCGCGGTCTGAACGCGACGAGCATCCGTGAGACGGCCAAGCACGCCAGGGCGCCGCTCGGCTCGACGTATCACTACTTCCCTGAAGGTAAGCAGCAGTTGGCCACCGAGGCCGTCCGTTATACGGGCGAGTGGGTCGCGCGCCGTCTGCGCAAGGAGCTGGAGGCGGGGCCGGTCGCCGGGCTGCGGGCGTTCCTCGCCCTGTGGCGCAAGATCGTCGTCGACAGTGACTTCAGGGCGGGCTGCCCGGTTCTCGCCGTCTCCATCGAGGAGCCGCCCGCTGACGAGACGCCCCCCGCCGTGGTGGCCGCTGCCGACGTCTTCACCGCATGGGAGAGCCTGCTGTCCGACTCGCTGCGCGAGCATGGCGCCGGGCCCGAGCAGGCGGTCCAGCTCGCCACTCTCGTCGTCGCGGCCGTAGAGGGGACCGTGGCCATGTGCCGCGCCAAGCGCAGCATCGAGCCCCTGGACCGCACTGCGGAGCAACTGCAGGCGCTGATCCTCACCATGATCAAGGACTGAGCCGGTCGGGGATGTGACACAGGCGTCTCAGGCGCCCAGTGCGGCGCGGACGGCCTTGATCCTCTCCTCCGTGAAGACCCCGCTGTCGAGGAGCGGGAGGACGGACAGTACGCCCCCGGACGAGCCCCAGCTGCCCTCGTTGATCACGCGGAAGTTGACCCACCACGCCGGCGACGGCTTCGCCAGTCCGCAGGCCGCCGCCAGTGCGGCCAGAACGCGCTCGATGACCTGGGCTCGTACGTTCGGCTGCCACGCGGCGTCCATGACCGCGATGTCGATCACCATCACGTCGAGTTCCTGGTCGGCGTCCGAAAGCAGTCGTCCGCCGATCGCCATCATGTCCCGCCCGCGCTCGACGAAGTGCACCTGGAACCCGACGCGGGCGGCCGGAGCCGACTGTCCCACCTCGGGCACCAGTACCGCGTCCGTCAGCGTCTCGGCCAGCTCGCGGCGCCGCTCCGGGCCCAGGCGCCCCTTCGGGGCGTTCACGGTGATGATCGTCATGACATCCTCCTATGACAGTCGTTATAGACCTCGGTAGATTACACCCGCCTATAACGACTGTCATAGTCCCGCTGTCCTCGTTGTCGGTGCTGTCGGCGTTCTGGGCACTCAGTCGGAGATCACTGCGGTGCGGTGGATCCACTCGCTGCCCTGTGCCGCCGTGTGCATGAAGGCGGCCACGTCCGCGCGGCTGATCGTCGGGTTGCCCTTCATCGGCAGCCGGTCGTCCGCCCGGTAGGTGCCCTTGGCGGGGCCGTGGGTCAGCCTGGTCGGGTACACCACGGTCCAGTCCAGCCCGCTGGAGCGGATGTTCTCGTCCGCGATCGCCTTGTCGGCGTAGACCGACCGCAGCAGCGTGCCGTAGATCAGCTTCTGCGCACCGCTCGACCAGCCGAAGGTGTGGCCGACACCGAACGACGACAGCCACACCAGGTGGGGGACACCCGCCTCCCGGGCCGCACCTGTCACGGCCGCCGAGGCGCGTGTGAAGAAACCGTCGGTGCGCACCGAGTTCCCCCTGCCGAGCGCGGAGACGATCGCATCGTGCCCGACCGCGGCGGCTGCGAGGTCGCGCTGCGAGGTGGCGTCGCCGGTGACCGTCGTGACCTGCTCGGCCAGATCACCCAGAGCCGCCGGATTGCGGACGAAGGCCGTGACCGAGTCGCCGGATCGCACGGCCAGGTCGACGACATGACGACCGGTGGGACCGGTCGCACCGAGGATCAGCAGCTTCATGACAGGGGCTTCTTTCGTGTGCGATGCCAGGGTTCGTGTGTGATGTCAAGGTTCATGTGCGATGTCAGGAGAGGTCGGCGAGGTCTTCGTCGGTGAGGGCGATCGCGGCGGCAGCCATGTTGTCCTCCAGGTGGAGGAGGGACCCCGTGCCCGGAATGGCCAGGGCCACCGGTGATGAGGCCAGCAGCCGGGCCAGGCCGATCTGGGGGACGGTGGCGCGGTGCCGGGCCGCCACTTTGGCAAGACGCTCGTCGTCGGGTTCCCGACCGCCGCCCACCGGGAAGAAGGGCACGAAGGCGATGCCGGACTCCTCGCAGGCGGCCAGGAGGTCCGCTTCGTCGCCATGGCCGGCGTGGTTCTGCCCGGCGTGGTTCTGCCCGGCGTGGTTCTGCACGGCGGTGACGGGTGCGATGGCGCGAGCCTCGGCGAGATGGCCGGTGTCGATGTTGCTGAGGCCGAGGTGCCGGATCAGGCCCTCCTCACGCAGCGCCGCGAGCGCCTCGAAGCGCTCGGCGAGGGACTCACCGTGCGGGGGTGTCATTGCCCCGATGCGCAGGTAGACCAGGCCGAGGCGGTCCACGCCCAGGCCGTCGAGGTTGGCTTCGACGAAGCCGCGCATGTCGGCCGGGGCTCCGTGGGAGAGGCCGTCGGGGCCGATGACGGGGCCCACCTTGGTGGCGATGACCAGGTCGGACGGGTAGGGGTGCAGGGCCTCACGGATCAGGGTGTTCGCCCGCACCGTACCGCCGGCGCTGAAGTAGAAGTCGGCGGTGTCGATGTGGTCGACCCCGAGTTCAACGGCGCGCCGCAGTACGGCACGGCCGACCTCGGGGTCACGGGCGGGACCGCCCATGCCGTCCTTGGACGGCAGGCGCATGGCGCCGAAGCCGAGCCGGTTGACGCGGAGGTCGCCGCCGAGGCGGAAGTCATTGCTCATGAGCTCCAGCCTGCGAGGCCCTGCACAGGCCGACGAGTCCGTGGCATGTTGCTGCCACCGGCATAATGGACGTATGCCACAGGTCGTGATGCTCCGCGGTGATCTTGATTTCTGGGCGCGGATCAAGCCCTTGACGGAGTCCGACGACGTGGAGTGGGTCAACGTCGCCCGCGACTTCGACACCTGGCCCGGTGCGCGTGAGGCCGCCCGCCTGACGATGCGTCGTGACGGGGCGGTCCGGGCCCGCAAGCTGTACAGCCCCGCCGTGCTCGCCGACGAGCGCGACCGGGAGGCCCTGCGCGAGATGGCCGCCCACGGCATGCAGATCCGGATCACCGGCACCCCGATGTCCCGGGGAACCTTTTTCATCGACCGGCGAACCATGATCTTCACCAGTCCCATCCCGTCCGCACCGGCCGCTCGCGGGCACCGCACGTACACCATGAGCGCCGCGCCGGCCCTGGTCGACGGGGCGTACGCGCTGTTCGAAGCCGCCTGGGAGAGCGCGACCGACCTCGCCGCCGTCCTCAGTCCGCAACGGCCCCTGATCGACGCCCGGACCGGCAGCGTCCTGCGCGCCCTGACCTCCGGCGTCACCGACGAGGCAGCCGCACGGGAACTCGGCATGTCGCTGCGCACCTACCGCCGCAGGGTCGCCGAACTGCTCGTCACCCTCAACGCGGGCTCCCGTTTCCAGGCCGGAGTACGCGCGAGCGAGTTGGGCCTGATCCGCGGGTGAGCACCGCCATCAACCGGCACACTCGGCCGCAGCCACGGCCGCAGCCACGGCCACGGCCAGGGCCGTGGGCAGCTGTAGCCGACCACCGTCCCCTACAGGCGCGGTAGTTGTCGTACAGCAGCGACCGCCGGCGTTTGTCCGTGCCCGTGGTGTCGTCCGTGCGGGGCAGCGCCGCCTGGCACGCTCTTCTGAGTGTGCGCCCGGCTGTGGGCCGACGAGCGGACGGCCGGCGAGCGCTGTGACGTGTTCACAGGCTTTCTCGTCCTCATATGTGCTGAATACGTTCCGGCCAGGGGCACTTGAGTGGTGGCTGTCGGCCGGCTTCCGTGACGGATGCAGGTCGCTGTCGTGCCTTCAGGTGGGCTGGGATGCCTTGTAGAGACGATGAAGCAGCCAGAAGCGCTTGGTGTCGTCGCCCTCGCCGGTCATCGCTGCAGTCAGTGTGTATTCCGGGTCGTGGTGACCCATGTCGTGGGACAGATCTGGGGCGAGATATTCCGCCAGGGCGTGGAGGACGATGGCACGGCGGGCAGCGAGGTGCGAAGGAAGTTCCCACTCAGGGAGGTTGTCAACAGGGTCCGTGATTCTGAGCCGGCGCCCTTCATAAACACCTTCGTGGTACGCGGTGGTGAGTTCGTCCCGCAGGCGTTCCCGTGCGACAGCGGGAGTGTCCTTCGCTTCCAGGGCCGCAACGACCAAGGCGTGATCGGAGATGCCGGCGTGGGAGATCGCCAGTTCGAGTGCGTATCGCTGCATCTGCGGCAGCAAGTGGGGGCCGAGGTCGGTCACGTAGCTCGCGAACGGCTCCTGTTGCAACAGGGGTGATCCGACGAGCTCTTGGGGGACCAGGGCCCGTCGTGCCGGAACGATGTCCACCGCCAGGTGTGGGCCGGCCACCCATGCGGCGTCCAGGCGCGCACCGGTGGCGCGTTGGAGGGCGGCGAGCCCTGCGCCCCAGTCGGGGGTGCCGAAGCTGATTCCCTGCAGTAGGGGCCGCCACGCGTCGGGGCGCGTGCCGTAGATGTCGTCGGGCGACAGCATGTCGAACGAGGAGAGGATGAGGCCTTCCTCGGCGAGACTGAGCTGGGAGTGGGCGTTGACGTTCCAGAAGGCACTTGCTGCGCGCCCCAGTTGAGACAGCGGGCGCAAGACCTCTTCGCGGGAACCCTGGTAGCCGTTGTCCTCCAGGACGACGACCGTCGATCCTGACCGGGAGACGGCGATGCGCTCGATGTCGTGGTCCGTCGGGAACGTGGCCAGCGTGACCTGGCGGGCCTGCTCGGGTTGGCCGCCGAAGAGCCGGATCACGTCGGCTTCCTGCGCGCCGCGTACGACGGTGAAAGTGGCGGCCGACATCTGTCCAAGACTGTCGAGCGGTTGGTCATTGACGCTGGGAGCAGTCATCTGCCGATTGTGGCCTTCGGCGCCTGCGGAGTGAACGGGCTTGCTTGGCTCTGATCCCGTGGGACTGCGTGAGGGGCGATCTCGGTCCACACCCTCGTGTCGGCCTCGCGAAGACGTCCACGCCGGCGTCCGGTGCCGAGCTCCAGCTCGGGATTCGCGCGGCCCAGGTCTCCGCTTCCACGGGATCGTGGCCCGCGAGATGATTCGGCCGGCCGCGGACTTCGAGATGCCGAAGAGCGGGGCGAGCTGTCACATCGTCAAGTTCGTTCTCCAATACGACGCCACGAGCAGCACCCGGTCCTCCGGCGGAAGACTCCACGGGCGGCCCTTCCGGACCGGATCGGCACCTTCTCGGCGAAGCCAGGTCACCAGCTTTCCGAAGGAGCGCGGGCTCAGCCCCGTGAACGGGGCTGTCCAGGTCGGCTCCGAAGCCGTGATCACGCCGGACTCCCCAAGATCATCCCACCTACGACCGCAGTTACGAGGCAGCTCTTAGCAGTGGTATCCGTCCGGGCACTCGGGGAACAGCACTCCGAAGAACATGAAGAGAATCGACGCACTGGACAACGTGGCCATGATGAGGAATCGCCCGCGTGCCTCTCGCCGGTCCCCAACCCGAGCCACCACGAATCCCGCTGCCGGCGCAAGCACGGCAGTGAACAGGGCCATCAGGCCGAACGCCCAGCCGATCTCTTGTCTCGCGTCCGGCAACCCCATCGCATGCGCGATCGCCGGGGTGAACAGGAGGAGGGGCGCAGACGCCCACCACCACGACAGTGCTCTGATGATCCGATCCGCTCGTGCCGGCGCCAGGCCGGTCGACCTCGTTCCCCCGCGACGGCTTTCCGGAGCGATCCCAGACGATGACATGCCCGCATCGTAGGCGGCTGGTCACGTGCGACATGCGTCCACGGTCATCGCGCTCCCGGACCGGCCGGTCGGGGAAGCCGCTGCCCGGATCGTGCCGCGCGTCCCCGCCACCTCTGAAAACAGGGCGCTCGAAACAGGGCCCGAGCGCGATGGTGCGGAGGAGGGCGGCCGGGAGTCCGCGCCTGTTCAGGCACAGTGCCCCCGGCAGGATTCGAACCTGCGACACCCGCTTCAGGAGGGATCGCGTCCTTGCCAGGTGGTGCCCGGCGCTGCCGCGCGGTGCTGTTTCCCCTGGTCGGAACGGCCCGGCGAGCCACTGGATCCGGCTCATGCTGCCCTGTGTCGGACCGTCCGCTCACGCATCGCTCACGCGCTGTTGGCTGCCGAGCAGCGCCTGGTCAGACCTGTCCGAGGTCGATCTCCACCGGGAACGGGGCCACTACCTTGAGGACGCCGGTGAACACGTCTCCGTCCCGGTAGTTCTTCGTCGCGGGGTCGAGAACGTAGGTGTACACGAGGGGAACGCCTGTCGCGGCCTGCTCGATCCGCCAGTAGAAACCGATGCCTGCCTTGGCGTACTGGTCGACCTTCACGATCCGGTCGGTGGTCTCCGAACCTGGCGACACCACCTCCGCGACCAGCAGCACGTGCTCGGGGCGGGTTGGGGTGATGTCGATGGTGTCGGCCTGGTACACGACGACGTCGGGGCGGCGATTGGTGAGCGGGACGTCCTGAAGCCGGACGTCGAAGTCGGTGTCGGCGTTCCACTCTGGGCCCGCGGCGGCATCCAGGGCGTTCGCCAGAATCCGGGCCAGACGGTTGTGCCGCTTGGACGCACTCGGACTCACGACGACCATCCCGTCCACGATCTCGATACCGGCGCACTGCTCCTCGGACCAGGACTCGTACTCTGCCGCCGTGATCTGCTCATGCATCCACGCAGGGGCCACCATCTCGGCCGTCATGAAGCACCTCCCGGACGCTGTTCTGCGGGCCCGATCCCACTGGACTCAGCGTACTGTCTGCCGTCCGTCCGGCATGCTGATCTCGCTCACACCCCTCCCCGTCGGTTGGCATCCGACCAGCCGGCCCACGACAAGTGAGGAGGAGGCGCCCGGCTGCGGAACGTCCCGGTCGGCAGCCGCGCCTTCGTCGAGGGACCGTACGGGGCGTTCACCTCGCTGCTCCGGACCCGGCCCGGCAACGTCGTCGTGCAACTGAACGAGGTGCGCCACCTGGTGACACTACGGGTGGACGGCTGCACCCGCTCACCGGCAGAACCGGCGAGGGCGGCACTGCGTCGTTCGGCCCGGGCGGCCTGCACCGGCTGATCGCCGACATCACCGAACGCGACCTGTACGTCTGCGGGCCCGCCTGCCATGACCAGGGCCGTGCTCGCCGACCTACGAGACCTGCGGGTCCTGCGCGACAGGTGCACGCCGAGAAGTTCGGTCTGGTCTGAACCGGAAAATGGCCCGACGTCCAGACCTGCGCATACAGACCCGCTACCGGCCAAGCAGTCCCCGTGGCTCACGCAAACGGCCCCGGACGAGGAGGCCGAGGCCGAACAGAGACCTCCCTGAGGGAGAAACCCCAGGTCAGCGGCTTAACGCGTTGTGCGCCTCCGTGACTCGCTTTCGAACCCCGGTAAGCCCCTGGCGCGGCTACTGAAGGCGTTGGAGCAGGCTGCTGAAACGGCGTTGCCGCAGGTGCGGCTGACGGCTGCGGAGAGGGACAGCCCGAGACTCGGCAATGCCGAGCTCAGCGCAGCTCCGAAATGACCTTGGTCCAAGCATTCGACCGACGGAGTCTCTCCTTGTTCCTCCTCGCCGTGAGTAACCGTTGTTCCCCGTGGTCCCCCGCCTGATCGGGCACGGAAGGGGCACGGTTCTCCGGCGTATGAGCAAGGCTGGGCAGAGGGTCGCATGCTGGCGTCGTGCTCTCGCCGTGGCGGTTCCGAGATGCTCGGCACACGAAGTACGACTTCATTGATCGTGTGCTCGTGCGCTGTCCAAAGTGCGCCGGGATTGCTCACGTTGCCCCGGCGGAACCTGCGGCTGCGGCCGCGGAGACGGTTCCCTCGGTGTTCGCGCGCCGCCGTCTGGTCTGTAGGGCGTGCGGTTTGTCGCGAGATGCTGCTGGGGGAGGATTCCGCCTCTTTCGGGGTCCAGGAGAAGCGACGGATCCCTATTTCGGTCAGCCGTTGTGGTTGCAGACAGAGACGCGACACGGCTGGCTGTGGGCCTATGACCCGGAACACCTGGAGCTGATCCGGAAGTTCGTACAGGCACCGTTGCGTGAGCGGGCCCCATGGGATGCGCAAGTGCGAAAGATGACGCTCGTAGCGCGGCTACCGACCTGGATCAAGAGCGCGAAGAACAGGGGCGAGGTCCTGCACGCGATCGACCGAATCCGGTCGTCCCTCGTCGCCTGAGCAGCTCAACCCACCACACTCCCCAGCTCCCATCCCGTCCGCCGTCGACCCACACACCGTGGAGCGGGCGTGGTTCCTGGCGTCCAGGTGGAGCGCGCCGCTGTACGAACGACTTGGACGCCATGGACTGCGTACCGGCGAACCGACCGTGGTCAAGGCGTAACAGATCATGCGGGCGGTCCCTGAACACCGCAGTTGACGATGAGCTGATCCGCCGCGACCCGTGCCGGATCAAGGGCGCCGACCGCTACGACGTGCCAGAGCGGCCCGTCCTCACCATGGCCGAGGTGTACGCCGTGGCCGACGCGATCACCCCGCGCTACCGGCTGCTCGTCCTGCCGGCCGCGTTCACCGGACTGCGCTTCGGGGAGCTTGCCTCGCTCCGCCGACGGGACGTCGACACCACAAACGCCGTCCTCATGTGCGCTGGATGCGTTCCGCAGGGATGCCCTCCTGGCAAGACGTCTGCTGCGGGCCGGAGGCAGTGCCTGTTCAGGCAGCCCGGTGGGTCATACCCAGGTCTGACCCTGCGGTTCAGCTCCTGGTCCGACGCCCCGCAGGAGCGGCGAAGGCATCGTCGTCGGTATGACGAACCCGGAGACATCCATGGCCACCCCGGTCACGACGATCGGCGTCCGACTGCGTGGCGCGTTGCCTGTGGAGCGGTTGGAGTCCACCGGCTTTCCCGGACGTTGGGTGGGCGGCACCGCCATGGTGCTCGGCCCACTCCTGATGCTGACCGGCGCGTTGCTGCGGGCCCGCTTCCACTTCTTCTACCCCGATCAACTCGCCGCGTACGAGCGGCACCCCACCCTGATGGCCACCGCATACGGCCTCTTTGCCACGGGTGGTCTGCTGCTCTGGCCCGCCGTGGCCGTGGTGGCCGCACGGATCGGGGCGCGCAGCGCCGGCTGGGGACTGTGGGGCGGGGTGCTGGTCATGTTCGGACTGTTCGCCCGCGCCTTCCACGCCGGGGTGGACCATCTGGCCTTTCAGCTCGTGCGTTCCGAGGGAGCCGGCCCCGCCACCGAAGCGGTCTCCGCCGGCTACGGCGCCTTCCACGTCTTCGCCACGCTGAACCTCGCCATCCTCGCCGGGTGGATCGTCCTTGCCCTCGGGGCCTGGCGCACCCGGGTGCTCGGCCCGGTCCGCGCTGCCGCACTCGGCCTCACAGCGGCGCTGCCCCTCGGCGTACTCAAGGGGACCACCCCCCTGTCGCTGGTGGCCCTGGCGGGACTGTGTGCCGCACTGGTGCCACTGGGCCTGGCGCTACTGCGCGAAGCGCCCCGTCCCAGCCGGGCGGCGGTGGTGCGCTGGGTGCCGCTGACCCTGG
The DNA here is from genome assembly GCF_040654355.1 of Streptomyces sp. NPDC050704. NCBI lineage: Bacteria > Bacillati > Actinomycetota > Actinomycetes > Kitasatosporales > Streptomycetaceae > Streptomyces > Streptomyces sp. NPDC050704. Next base: position 21,884 of record NZ_JBFAHW010000009.1, read on the forward strand.
TCACGCTCGGACTGATGGTGCTGCTCGGACAGGCCGGTTGAGTGCACACGTCCAAGTACGGTCGGACCATGAAGCCCAAGCGGCAGCGCCATCTCCACGCCCTCGACCTCTGCGCGGCCCTGGCCCTGACCGCCGTATACATCGGCTTCGCCCAACTGACCGCCGACGACGGCCAGCCCGCCTACACAGGACCGTTCTGGCTCGGCTGTCTGATCGCCGCCGCTGTCGGCCTGCCGATCGCCGTACGCCGCCGTTGGCCGCTCGCGGTCCTGGTGACCGTGCTGGCCGCACTGGCCACGGCGTCGCTGCTCGACATCCCCCGTGAGCCGTACGCCGCCGCCGGGCTCGCCGCCTACCTCGTCGGACTGGCCGAACCCACCCGCCGGTCCGTGCCCGCCCTCGCGATGACGCTGACGGTGGCGGGCGGTGCGGTGTATCTCGGCGAGGCGGTGGTCACTCCCGCCGGAGACGGGCGGGGTGCCGTTGGAGTGGCCGGCCTCGTGCTCCTGGTGATCGGCGGGGCCTGGGGCGCGGGGTTCACCGTGCGCCGCCGCCGGGCCGGGGCCGTCCGGGAACAGCGGCGCCGGTCGGAGCACGCACTGGCCGAGGAACGCCTGCGGATCGCCCGGGAACTGCACGACATCGTCTCGCACAACCTCAGCCTGATCGCTGTCAAGGCGGGTGTCGCCGGGCACGTGGCGGAGGCCGACCCGCGGGAGGCGCGGGCAGCCCTCAAGGTCATCGAGGAGACAAGCCGTTCCGCGCTGGTCGAGATGCGGCGCACGCTCGGCGTGCTGCGCACCGAGGGCGCACCCCTGGGTCCCGCACCGGGCCTCGACCGCCTCGACTCGCTCGCGGCAGAGGCGAACCGGGCAGGGGTGGACGTCGACCTGACGGTACGAGCCGTGGAGACTCTGGCCGAGGGAACACAACTGACCGTCTACCGGATCGTCCAGGAGTCCCTCACCAACGCGGTCCGGCACGCCGCCCCGACCAGCTGCCGGGTCACCGTCGAGGCGGATGAACGAGAGATCCGTATCGACATCGCGGACGAGGGACCACCGTCCGCACCCGGGCATCCCGTCCGCGAACTGCCGGGCGGGCACGGACTCTTGGGAATACGTGAACGGGTGATGATGTACGGCGGCAGCTTCGAGGCGGGCCCCCGGCCGGAGGGCGGCTTCGCGGTGTCCGTCCGTCTGCCCACCGAAGGGAACCAACGAACATGACCGCCGTGCCCCCGGTCCGGGTACTGATCGCCGACGACCAGGCGATGGTGCGCGGCAGCTTCCGGGTCCTCGTCGACCACACACCCGGCATGGCAGCCGTGGGCGAGGCCGCGAACGGCGCGGAGGCCGTCGAACTCGCCCGCCGCGAACGGCCGGACGTCGTGCTCATGGACATCCGCATGCCGGACCTCGACGGCATCGAGGCGACCCGCCAGATCTGCTCGGACCCGGCCCTGTCCGACGTCCGCGTCCTCATACTCACCACCTTCGACCTGGACGAGTACGTCTACGCCGCCCTGCGTGCCGGCGCCGCGGGCTTTCTGCTCAAGGACACCCCGCCGACCGAGGTCCTCACCGCTGTCGGCGTCGTCGCCGCGGGCGAGGCACTGCTCGCTCCCTCGGTGACTCGCCGCCTGATCGCGGAGTTCGCCCGCCGTCCGGAGCCTGCGCGCCCGCCCAGCCGCTCGCTGGACGGAGTCACCGACCGGGAGTTGGAGGTACTCGGCCTGATCGCGCGGGGTCTGTCCAACACAGAGATCGCAGAGCACCTCCATCTGAGCCTGGCCACGGTCAAGACCCATATCGGCCGCCTGCTCACCAAGTTGCGTGCCCGCGACCGTGCCCAGCTCGTGATCGTCGCCTATGAGACCGGCCTCGTGGGCGCCCGCCGCGGAGTGTGACCTTCCCAGGACGGCGGCCCCTCACCGGAGGCGCAGGACAGTCGATCCGGTTAGGACGGCAGGGCCCTTTGCCAGGTATTTCTCTGTTATTTCTCTGTGCCTCGGCAGGATTCGAACCTGCGACACTTGCTTTGGGAGTTTTCGCTGGGCGGGGCTGTGACCTGCGGGCGCCTCGTTACACCTTCTCGACTCGCACGGAGTGTCCGGCGAGGAGTTGATTCATGTCGTCGGCGTCGGAGGTGAAGACGGTTGCCTGAGCTCCTTGCACGGCTTCCCGCCCGGCTACAGCCGCCAGAATGGCGTCGCTGGCGTACTTGTGCCCATGCAGTCCGGCTGCCTTCAGCATGTCGCGCGCCATGGCGATCACCTGGTCGTCCGTGTGCACGATGCGGATCCGGGACAGCGTCCAGTTCCACAGTGCCTGCCTCGACGTTTCGCGCGGGTCCCATGCCTCCAAGGTCGTGAGCGCCGAGGTGACGATCGGGATGTCCAGCCGCGGAGCCGTCTTGATCAACGCCGCCATCTCCCGATCGCCCTGAACCGCCTTGGAGAGAGCCTCGGAGTCGAACACGAAAACGCGCTGTCGCGGCCGGTGCAGCTTCGCTCGGGCGGTGCGGCTCACGGGGCCTCGTCCGAACTCGATCGCTGCTCGTCATGCCAGCCGTCGATGGCGGCGATACGGTCCAGCGCTGCTTGCTGCTCGTCGTCCGTCACGGCACCGTGCTCTTCTTCGAGACGTTCGGCCAACTCGCGCAGTCGGTCCATGGCGTCCTGATGAGCGGCGGCTGCCGCGATGTAGCCGGATACACCGCGTGAGTCGACGCGCTCCTTGATTGACTCCACCAGCTCTTCCGGCACGGTGATGGTGATCTTCCGAGTGGCCATACTTCAAGTATGTCAGATTTCCTCTGGGTCGGCCTGGCTCCCTCGTGGCTGCGCCTGCCCGGGCCGCCCTCCTGGTGGATGCTGCGTCGGTCCACGATGAGCATGTCCAAGGCACGCGTGAGGGTGTGGATTCTTTGTGGACGCCAGCCGTGAAAAAGGCCCCCCGTTCGAAGGAACGAGGGGCCTGTACTCCACTGACCTGCTAAGCAGTCAGTGCCCCCGGCAGGATTCGAACCTGCGACACCCGCTTTAGGAGAGCGGTGCTCTATCCCCTGAGCTACGAAGGCGGGGGCTTGTGGGAAACCTTGTTGGAAATCCAGGGTGTGGATCTTCGACAAGGAGCACAAGCCCACTGGTCAGGCATGGTGCGACGTCCTCCGCGGTGGAGCCCGAGCGGACAACGCGACGTACCAACGACCGACCAGGGACAGCGTAGCGGATGCGCGCCGACGAGGGTTCTCGGTATGCGAGCAGGAGAGCGGGACGGCGAGTAAGGGTGCTTCTGGCCTGTCGTTGATGCCCGACGTTCAGAGGCCTTCTCGGTCTGACGCAACGCCCTCGGCCCTGGGGACGGCTGCGCTTCGCGCCGACTATCGTGCGAGGAATTCGAGTGCTGTCTTCACGAACTGGTCGTGGTTCTGGAAGATGCCGCCGTGGCCGGCGTCCGGGTAGACGACCAGTTCGCTGTTCGGCAGTCGCCGGACGAGGTCGTAGGAGTTCTTCGTCGGCACCATGCGGTCGTGCTCGCCGTTGGCGACGAGTACGGGCTGCCGGATGGCGGAGAGGTCGTGCGGCTGTTCCAGGCCCCAGCGGTGGATGGCCTTGAGCTGGTTGCTGTAGGCGATGGGGGACATCGTCTTGTCGCGGTCGGTGGTGCGCTCCTTCAGGCGGGTCACGAATTCCTTGCCGGCCCGGCGTCCGTTGGCGGTGCGGGTGAAGAAGAGGAACTGCTTGGGGTCCTGGAAGGTGAGCAGGGCTCGGGCGGTGTCGAGGTGGGAGAGCGCGGTCACGTTCTTGATGCCCTCGCCGCCTGCGGGGCCGGTGCCGCTGAGGATGAGTTTGCGGACGAGTTGCGGGTCGGTCTGCACGATCACCTGGGCGATCATGCCGCCCATCGAGAAGCCGTGGATGTCGACGTGTTCCAGTCCGAGTGCCCGGATGAAGGTGACGGCATCGGCTGCCATCGCCTGGATGGTGCGCGGGGTGGAACCGGTGGCGGCGCCGACGCCCCGGTTGTCGAAGGTGATGACCCGGCGCTTGGCGGCGATGCCGTCGACGACCCGGGGGTCCCAGTTGTCGAGGACTCCGTAGAGGTGGTTGAGGAAGACCACCGGGGTGCCGGACCGGGGGCCGAGGTCGCGGTAGGTGAAGGTCACTTCGCCGGCGGTGATGGTGTGGGTCGGCGCGTTCTTGTAGGACGTCACTACGTCGTTCATGGCCGTCTCCTCGGGGAGTGTGGGTTCCTGTGGGCGCCGTGCGTCAGCCCCTTCTGGAATGGGGGGCGCACTGTGAGGTCACGCCCCTCAGCGCCGCGCGTCGATGATTGAAGTATGGCCATAATTCTATGAGGGCGCAAGTGCGGGCGGAGTGAGGGGGACCTCGAAACCGGCTGGCGACTGGCGGCTGGCGGCTGGCGGCTGGCGGCTGGTGATTGATGGTGGCTGGTGTGGTGGCGCACGATCTTGGCCGGGCGTGTTCCCGGACCGGCTGGACGGGTTCGGCCTCGACCCCGCTCGCTTCGCGGGGGTGGCGGCCGTCAGGACGGCGAAGCCGCCGGGAGCTGCCCCCCTGGGCCCGTCGGGCCCGCCTCGGGGTGCGGTCGCCCAGTGTTGGCGCCGCGATGAACCTCTTCGCCCGTCTCCTCATGTGAGTACGGTCATAATTTAAATGGTGGTCGAGTCCTTGTTCGCCGATCAACCCTCCCTCTATGATCGTATGGTCGTAATGTAAAAAGTCGAGGGCGGCAGTCGGCGCCACCGTGAACGTCGTCGGCCCAAGAGGTCCACCGGGCCCCATCCGAAAGGGACTTCCCATGGAGTCGCTGGTCTTGCCGAAGACGACGCCGGGGGCGGCGGACGAGGCGCGGGGTGTGGCACGGACGGACGCCGATACGGTCGCGGCGCCACGGAAGCCGAGCGCCCCCGGCCCGGTGGCCTCCTTCGCCCGGTTCGTCCTGTTCGGCGGCGGTGTCGGAGTCGCTTCCGGCGCTGCCGTGGCGGGGCTCGCCGGACTGATGCCCTGGGTTGCGGCGAACGCGCTGATCACCGTCGCTTCCACGATCCTCAGTACGGAGCTCCACGCACGCTTCACCTTCGGGGCCGGGCATGCCGGATGGCGCCAGCACTGGCAGTCCGCGGGGTCGGCCACGGCCGCCTACGTGGTGACCTCCACCGCGGTGCTCGTCCTGCACCTCGTGCAGCCGTCGGCCGGAGTGCTCTATGAGCAGGCCGTCTATCTCTCCGCCGCCGGGCTCGCCGGTATCGGGCGTTTCCTGGTGCTGCGTGTGTTCGTCTTCGCCGCCGGCCGGACTCGGACCACGGCCGGTCGGGCCCAGCCGCGGACCACGGTGCGGGCCATGAACCCTGCGCCGGCTCGGGAAGCGGGCGCGAAGGTGTCTCTGCTCTTCCCGGTTCCGGCGCTTTGAGCGGGACGCCCGTCCAGTCCCCGGCCCGGCATGCCTACGGTTCTGTCCGGAGGCCCGCTGTTCTGCCAACCCGTGGCTGTCTTCCGGTGTCCAGTGCCCGCCCTGCCCGAGACCGAACGCCCTCTTCCCGTCCGGCCCCTTGGCGGAAAGAAGACCTGGGGGCGGCGACGGCTTCCCCTCCCCGGAGGGCGGCGGTCAGGCCTCCGAGGATTGTTCGAGCATCGCGAGGGTCAGGACGTTGCCGCCGATGCCCCAACCGCCGTCGCTGACCTCCTCGATCAGGACCATGGTGTTGGCGCGGGCGCGCTCACCGTAGATCTCGACGTACAGCTCGGTGGTGCGGGTGACGATCAGCTCCTTCTGCTTCGCGTCGAGGGTTCCGGCAGGGACCTTGAAGTTGGCGAACGGCATGGTGGTTCTCCTGTTTGGGGTTGGGGTTGGGGTTGGGTTGCAGGGGCTGGTTGGGGTGGGCAGGTGGTGAGCGGGGCGGGTCGTCCGGTGCGTCGGCGTCGGCGTCGGCGTCGGCACCGGCGGTTCCGTTTGCCCGTTGCCTCTTCAGCGTGGGCCGGTGGTGCCGCGACAGCCATGGCTGTCTTTACCCGGGGGTTGTCACCCCCTGGCTCGGGGCGCCGGTGCGCGTGACCATAGAGAGCGTGAACCACTCCGAACTCGCCGCGTTTCTGAAGTCCCGGCGCGCCCGGATCAGGCCGTCCGACGTCGGCCTGCCCACGGGGCCGCGGCGCCGGGTGCCCGGACTGCGACGCGAGGAGGTCGCCCAGCTGGCGGGCCTCTCCGCCGACTACTACACCGAGTTGGAACGCGGCCGCGGCACCCGGCCCTCGGCGCAGGTGCTGGCCGCTCTGGCCCGGGCGCTGCGACTGAACGGCGACGAACGCGACCACCTGTTCCATCTCGCCGGCCGACGCGTCCCTCCGGTCGCGCACGGCCCGGCCGCGCACGTCCAGCCGGCCCTGCTAGGCCTGCTGGACCGGCTCGCCACCACTCCCGCCCAGGTCATCACCGACCTGCACGAAACCCTGGTCCAGAACCACCTGGCCGTCGCGCTCGTCGGCCGGCCCCCGGCGGCGCGTGGCCCCGCTGCAAGCTTTGTCTACCGCTGGTTCACCGATCCGGGCTCGCGTGAGCTCTACCCGGCCGAGGACCACCCCCACCACTCGCGGGTCTTCGTCGCCGACCTCCAGGCGGTCGCCGCGCGTCGTGGTGGCGACAGCGAAGTGCACCAGATGGTGGCCGCTCTGCGACGGCGCAACCAGGAGTTCGCCGAGCTGTGGGACACCCGCGATGTCGCCCTCCGACGGACCGACCACAAACGCATCGCGCACGCCACGCTGGGAGTCATAGAGCTGGACTGCCACAGCCTGTTCAGCGAGGACGGACATCAGCGTCTGCTGTGGTTCACCGCCCCACCCGGCACCGAGGGCGCCGCCCAGCTGGAGCTTCTCTCCGTCATCGGCACCCAGGACATGACGTCCGACGTGAACGAACTCGGACAGCCCCAGGACTGACTGGGTGGGTGCACGACTCCCAGGGAGCGGCACGGCCTCTCGCTCCGCGCCGCTCGCGGTCATCATCGGTCCATGCGCCAGAATCACAGCACCCCAAGGATGATCGCGCCCATGGTGATCGCGGCCGCGGCGGTGGCCTGTCAGCAGGGGCCCGGCGAACAACCGGCCCCGGCCGCCCCGGCGGCGTCGAGGCAGTCACCCGCCCGTGGCGAGACCGGAAGCCCGGGTGAACTCCGCGCCTACGTCGGGATGTGGGTCACCGCGGACAACCGGATCCGACAGGAACTCCTCCCGAACGGCCGCTACGACGAAGCGCGGGGCGAGCGCGAAAGCGCCTACACCGGCCGCTACTGGGTGACGGGAAACCGCATCGAGTACGCGGACGACACCGGCTTCACCGCCGACGGAGAGTTCCGGGGCGATGTCCTCCACCACGGTGGATACGTCTTCTACCGCGAGGACAGTCCGGCACACCGCGAGGCCACGGGCAGGCCCGCCTGAGAGGTGCCGAGGCGGGACCGCGCGATGTCCAGGTCCGCGAGGCGGGTGATCAGGGGAGGTCGCGGGCGGCCGGTGGTGTAGCCCGCTACACCACGGTTCGGGAGTGCGCTCTCTCGTGGCGGTGAGTCCGCGACGGGATCGTTTGACCAGTGCACCGAGGGCCGCCCCGACACACGAGGGCGGCCCCCGGACCGTACAAGGCCGCACGCCCCCGTACGTACGGTACGTACGGCGGAATGAACACAGCACCGACAGGAAACCGCTGATGCCCACCAGCCGGCAGCGAGTCGTACGGGACAGCCCCCGCGTCCTCGACACCTCGATCGCCCTGCTTCTGTTCGCCGTCTCCGTCTCCGGCATGGTGTACGTCTCCGACAGCGCCGGCTCCCCGCCCTCGTGGTGGACCGCCGTGCTGCTGTCGGGCATCTCCTGCACCGCCCTGCTGCTGCACCGCGACCGGCCGCGCACCACCGTGGCCGTGACCACCGCCTGTGCCGTGGTGGCGGCCGCGCTGGGCTTTCTGCACACCGTGCTGTCGCTGGGGCCGCTCATGCTGGCGCTCTACTCGTTCGCCCTGCGCACCGAACGGAACGCCGTCCGCAGGTACTACGTCATCGGGGCCGCGTCGCTGGTGACGACCACGGAACTGATCGCCGGGCCCGCCGACCGCCCGCTCGACCTAAAGATGATCGGCCCCGCGGCCTGGCTCCTGCTGCCGGCCGCGTTCGGCAGTCTGGTCCGGCTGCGGCAGGTCTACCTCGACGCCGTACGAGCCCGTGCCGAGCACGCCGAGCGCACCCGTGACGAGGAGGCGCGGCGCCGGGTCGCGGAGGAGCGGATGCGCATCGCCCGCGAGCTGCACGACGTCACCGCCCAGCACCTCGCCCTGGCCAACGCCCAGGCCGGTGTCATCACCCACCTCATCCGCACCGATCCCGACCGGGCCCACGGAATCCTCGCCGACTTCGCCGAGACCACGTCCGCGGCGCTGCGTGAACTCAAGTCCACCGTCGGCCTGTTGCGGCAGGCGGACGAGGATGTGAACGACTCCCACAACTCCAATGACTCCGCCAACTCCACCAAATCCGACAACCCGGACGCGCTCGCGGCCCCCGCCCCCGCCCTCGGACTCGCCCGGCTGGCCGGCCTGACCGCCTCGTTCCGGTCCGCCGGGCTCGCGGTCACCGTCATCACCGAGGGGGAGCCGCGGTGGCTGTCACCGGGAGCGGATCACACGGCGTTCCGGATCGTCCAGGAAGCCCTCACCAACGTCACCAAGCATGCCGCCACACCGGCCGCGCGGGTGCGGCTCGACCACTCCCACGACCGGCTGACCATCACGGTCACCGACGACGGTGGTGGTACCGCGCCTTCCCCGGGACCAGGAACCGGCTTCGGCCTCCTCGGTATGCGTGAACGTGCCCAGTCCGTCGGCGGCCGGCTCCGGGTCGGTCGGCGCCCCGAGGGCGGGTTCGAAGTCATCGCCGAACTGCCGCTGGGGCGTGGCGACTTGTGGTTGGACGACTTGGGTGAGGGTGGCGGGTCAACGCCAGTCGGGAGCGCCTGAGACGGGGGCCGGCAGCGTCTCGATCTTCGTCCGGATCTCCCGCATGACGGAGACGACGCGGGCCTCGTGTTCCTCGGTGAGGCGGGCCACCGGAACCGAGCAGCTGATGGCGTCGGCGGCCGGAGTGTCGTACCGCAGGGCGAAGCCGAAGCCCGCGATGCCGGTCACCGTCTCCTCGCGGTCGATGGAGTAGCCGCGCTCGCGCACCCGGGCCAGGTCGGCGAGCAACTCGGCCCGGCCGGTGTGGGTGTTCTCCGTGAAGGCGGTCAACGGGCCGTCCGGGAGCGGGAGTTCGTCGTCGGGGCGCTCGGCGAGCAGGGCCTTGCCGAGGGCACCGGCGTGGGCCGGGATCCGGCGGCCGACCCGGCTGATGGTGCGCAGGTACTCGTGGGACTCGCGGGTCGCGAGGTAGATGACGTTCGGGCCGTCGAGGCGGGCCAGGTGGATCGTCTCGCCGAGCGCGTCCGAGGCCTTGTCGAGGTAAGGGCGGACCATGCGGACGTGCGGGTCGCTGTCGAGGTAGCTCGTGCCCGTGAGCAGGGCGCGGATCCCGATGCCGTAGAGGGAGCCGGTGGTGTCGGAGCGTACCCAGCCGCAGTCGACGAGGGTCTGCAGCAGCTGGTACATGCTGCTGCGCGGTACGCCCAGCTCCTCGGCGAGTTCGTCCAGTCGGGCCGGCCGGTCGCCGCGTGCGGCGAGCAGTTCGAGCAACGCGACGGTGCGGGACGCCGACTTCACCCCGCGGACTCCCGGCGTCGTACCTCCACGGACTCCTGGCGTGCCTCCGCGGGCCCCGCTGCTCTCCGCCATGGCCTCATCGTAAATCCGCGCCGCCGCACCCATTGACCGCGGCCCGTTCACCGACCTAACCTCCGTTCTCATACATGTACGCCATCTGCATATAGAGATGAGATTTACGATGGGGTTCAGCGCGGATACCGAAGGCGTGACCCACGACATGACCCACGACGTGACCCAGCGGCTGCGTGACGGCATGGCGCGCGGGGTGCTGTCCTTTCCCCTCACGAGCCTGCGTGACGACGGCGGCCTCGACCTGGACTCGTACCGGGCCTACCTGACCGCCCAGTTGGCCACGGCTCCGGGCGTGATCGCGCCGGGCGCGGTGTTCCCCGCCTGCGGGACGGGAGAGTTCTTCTCCCTCGACGAGGACGAGTACCGTGCGGTCGTCTCGGCCACGGTCGAGATCGCCGACGGCCGGCTGCCGGTGGTCGCGGGCATCGGCTACGGCTGGGCGCAGGCGCTCCGGTTCGCCCGGATCGCGGAGGAGGCGGGCGCGGACGCCCTGCTGGTGCTGCCGCACTACCTGGTCGGGGCCCCGCAGGACGGCCTGGTCGAGCAGCTGCGCCGGATCGCCGCCGGGACCTCGCTGCCGCTCATCGCGTACCAGCGCGGCCAGGTCGCCTTCACCGCCGACAGCCTGCGCCGGATCGCCGAGATCCCCACGGTCATCGGCCTGAAGGACGGGCACAGCGACCTCGACCGGCTCCAGCGCCTGACGCTCGCCGCACCCGACGGCTTCCTCTTCTTCAACGGTGCCGCGACCGCCGAGATCCAGGCCCGGGCGTACGCCACCGTCGGCGTCCCCGCCTACTCGTCGGCCGTCCACGCCTTCGCACCGGAGATCGCGAACGCCTTCTTCTCTGCCCTGCGCGACGGCGACGACGCGGTCGTGCACAAGCTCCTGCGTGACTTCTACGTCCCCCTCGTCGAACTGCGCGACCAGGTCCCGGGCTACGCCGTCTCCCTGATCAAGGCCGCCGCCCGCCTACGCGGCCTCCCGGTCGGCCCGGTCCGCGCCCCCCTCACAGACCCCACCCCCACCGACCTCACCGACCTGGAAAAGATCCTCGACAACGGCCTGACCGCGGTAGAAGCCCCACACCACCGCCCCCTTTAGGGGCGCGAGGCACTGCGCGCCCAGCCCCCGCGAACCCGCACTGTACGAACCACCGCGAGACCCCCGCCTTTCAGGGGCGCGGGGAACTGCGCGCCCAGCCCCCACCAACCCGCACCAGGCAAACCGCCCAAGCCCACCCCCACCCCACCCGCAAAACCGGCGGAGCCACCCGCACAAGAGATCAACAGTTCAAAGGGGAACTGCATGCCTCTCCTCGTAGTCGGGATCAGCGTCCTGATCCTGCTGCTCCTGATGACCCGGCTGAAACTCAACGGCTTCGCCGCCCTCCTCCTCGTGGCGGTCGGCGTAGCCGTCGTCCGCGGCATCCCGCTGGAGAGCATCCCCGACGTCCTCTCGGAGGGCATCGGGGACCAGATCGGCGACACGATGCTGACCATCGGGCTCGGCGCCATGGTCGGCCGGGTCATGGGAGACTCCGGCGCCGCGCAGCGCATCGCGGGCAAACTCCTCGACGCCTTCGGCCCGCGCTGGGTCCAGGTGGCCATGGTGGTCACGTCCATGCTCATCGGCGTGACCATGTTCTACGAGGTCGCGTTCATCATCATCGTGCCCATCGCGTTCACCCTCGTCAGAGTGACCGGCGCGAACCTGCTCTGGGTCGGGCTGCCGATGTCGATCGCCCTCTCCACCATGCACAGCTTCCTGCCGCCGCACCCCGGACCCACCGCCGTGGCCGCGACCTTCCACGCCTCCGTCGGACTGACCCTGTTCTACGGCCTGTTCATCGCCATCCCGGCCGGCGCGCTCATCGCCCTGCTGTGGCCGCGCCTCGCGTTCATCAGGCGGATGAACCCCGCCATCCCCAAGGGCCTGGTCAGCGAGCGCGAGTTCGCCGACGAGGAGATGCCCGGCCTGGGCTGGTCGCTGGGTGTGGCGCTCTTCCCGGTCGTCCTGATCGCCGGCGCCGCGGTGACGGACCTGGCCACCTCCGCCGAGAGCCCGTTCCTGCACTTCGTCGCCTTCATCGGCTCGGCCCCGATCGCGCTGCTGCTGACCCTGCTGCTGGCGGTCTGGGCGTTCGGACCGCGGATCGGCCGCAGCCTCGCCGACGTCAGTGCCTCCTGCACCTCGGCGGCCCAGGCGATGGCGATGATCCTGCTGGTGATCGGCGCGGGCGGCGCCTTCAAGAACGTCCTCGTCGAAGGCGGGATCTCCGACTACATCAAGGACGCCACGGACGGCTGGTCCATCTCACCGATCGTCCTGGCCTGGCTCATCGCGGTCATCCTCCGCGTCGCCCTCGGCTCGGCGACGGTCGCCGTCGTCACGGCCTCCGGCGTGGTGCTGCCACTCCTCGCGGGCGGCGGAACCAGTCCCGAACTGATGGTGCTCGCCGTCTCCTGCGGGTCGATCGCCTTCTCCCACGTCAACGATCCCGGATTCTGGTTGTTCAAGGAGTACTTCAACCTCTCGGTCATCGAGGCGATCAAGGTCCGTACGAGCTATACGACCGTGCTCGCCGTCATCGGCCTGGGCGGAGTCCTGGCACTGGAGTGGGCCCTCGACGTCCTCAACATCTGATCTGCATCAGATTCCGGCTCCAACCACCTCTCTCTACAAGGATCTTGATGATGAGTCAGCAACCCACGGTCACCGAGTTCGCCGTCTACCCCGTCGCCGGCCGGGACTGCATGGAGCTGAACCTCTCCGGCGCCCACGGTCCCTACTTCACCCGCAACATCGTCGTACTCAAGGACTCCGAGGGCCGTACGGGACTGGGGGAGGTGCCCGGCGGAGAGAAGATCACCCGGACACTCCGCGACGCCGAAAACCTGGTCGTGGGCGCGAAGGTGGGCGACTACAAGCGGGTCCTGCGCGAGATCGGGGACCGGTTCGCCGACCGGGACGCGGGCGGACGCGGCGCCCAGACCTTCGACCTGCGGACCACCGTCCACGCCGTCACGGCCGTCGAGTCGGCGCTGCTCGACCTCCTGGGCCAGCACCTCGACGTGCCGGTGGCGGCCCTCCTCGGAGACGGCCAACAGCGGGACTCCGTACGGGTTTTGGGCTACCTCTTCTACGTCGGCGACCCCGACCGCACCGACCTGGAGTACGTCCGCGAACCCGGCTCGGACGTGGACTGGTACCGGCTCCGGCACGAGGAGGCCCTGTCGCCCGAGGCGATCGTCCGGCAGGCCGAGGCCGCCTACGACCTGTACGGCTTCCGGGACTTCAAGCTCAAGGGCGGTGTCCTGGCGGGCGCCGAGGAGGTCAGGGCCGTACGGGCGCTGAAGGACCGCTTTCCGGAGGCCCGGATCACCCTCGACCCGAACGGCGCGTGGTCGCTGCGCGAGGCGATCGAGCTGTGTACGCCGCTGCTGGGCACCCTCGCCTATGCCGAGGACCCCTGCGGGGCCGAGGGCGGCTACTCGGGGCGCGAGATCCTGGCGGAGTTCCGCCGGGCCACCGGCCTCCCCACGGCCACCAACATGATCGCCACCGACTGGCGGCAGCTGACCCACGCCCTGGCCCTCCAGTCGGTCTCCATCCCGCTGGCCGACCCGCACTTCTGGACCATGCAGGGCTCGGTGCGCGTGGCCCAGTTGTGCAACGCGATGGGCCTGACCTGGGGCTGCCACTCCAACAACCACTTCGACATCTCCCTCGCCATGGTGACCCACTGCGGAGGTGCGGCCCCGGGCGAGTACAACGCCCTGGACACCCACTGGATCTGGCAGGAGGGCCTGGAGCGTCTCACCGTCACCCCGCCCCGCATCGTCGACGGCGAGATCACCGTCCCGGCCGCCCCCGGCCTTGGCATCCAGCTGGACATGGACCGCCTACTGGCAGCCCACGACCTCTACAAGGAGAAGGCGCTGGGCGGTCGCGACGACGCGGCAGGCATGCAATACCTGATCCCCGACTGGCAGTTCGACGCGAAGCGCCCCTGCCTGGTGAGGTAGCGCCGACGACTGGAACTCGAAAGACAGGGGCGCAGCCCCGTCTTTCAGGGGCGCGAGGCTGCGGCATTGTGCGGCTCCGCCGGGTGGGCGCGACCAGCCCCCACCCACCCGCAGACACACAACCGCCCCCTCAGCAGGCGGCTCCGACCACCGCCGCCCCGGCCACCGCACCGACGTGAGCGGACTCCCCGCCACCGACCGAACCCCCACTCGCGATCGGAATGCTCGACAGCACCTCCGCCGGCAGATCGAAGGCGTCGACCAGGGTCATCAGATGGGGCGCGAGTTCGCCGACGACCGCGTCGACGGCCCTCGGCAGTGCCCGTACGTGATCGGCCGTCAGCCGCCCCTCGGCGAGCAAGTCTCCCGTGTGCGCGCCGAGTTGTCGGAGCAGGAACAGCCGGCTGAGGCGGTCCATCAGGAAGGCGGCCCGCGGGTCCTCGGTCCGGGCGGCGGCCGCGAGGAACGCGTCGGCGGCCTGGAGGCGGGCGTGCGCGGAGACCATCTCCAGGGCGGCCTCCGAGGTCACGTTCCAGCGGCCGACCGGGTCGCCGGAGGGGCCCTCACGCAGGGCGGTCCGCGCCCGGTCCTGCCAGATGCGCTCGACGTCGGCCAACAGGCCGCGCAGGAAGGGGAGTTCGGTGAGCTCCCGGCCCTCGGGGGCACCGGACTCGTCCGCCCGTACCGCCTGATGCCCGAAGACCATCTCCGAGGCGGCCTTCACCCAGATCACCAGGTTGTCGCCCTCGGCGGTGATCCCGCCCTCGATGTTCAGGGGGAGGTCCGCCAGGCCGTTCGCGGGGAACAGGCCCTGGGCGCCGCAGCGTTCCCGGCACTCGGTGGTGATCGCGCGGGCCTGCCAGGTGATCCAGCCCTTGGCCACGGCCACCTCGCGCTCGACCTCGGCCCGGTCCTCCTCCGTGTGCGCGGCGAACCGGTTCACCATCGCGCGGTGCAGGAACGTCATCGCGTACCCCGTCGCCAGCGCGTCCAGCAGCCGGCCGTGATGGCTGCGGTGCGCGGCCAGCGGTATGCGCTCGCCGGCCCTGGGTCCGGCGAGGAGCCGGCTGTGCGAGTAGCGCACCGCGATGGTCAGCGCCGCGCGTGACATGCCCAGGGTGCCCGCGCTCATGCACAGCTTGCCCATGGTGACGCGGTTGATGGAGCGCAGCAGGCGCTTGCGCTTGTTGCCGAGGTTGCTGGTCAGGGACCCGTCCGGGGTCAGGCGGCCGTGCTCAGCCTCCAGCAGCGCCTCGCGCGGCAGCCACACGTGGTCGAACGCGGTGAGGCAGTGGTCGACCGGGGTGCCGGTGCGCTGGGGCAGCGGGCGGACCCGGACTCCGGGGAGGTGGCCGTCCTCGTCGCTGAGCGGGGTCAGGAAGAGGAAGGTGCCCTGGTCCACGCCGTCGACGACGAGGCGTGCGGCGACCACGGCCGTCTTGGGGCCGCCGGTCAGACTGGTGTTGGGCATGAACTTCTGGGCGCCCGTGGTCGGAGTGGTCAGATGGAAGCCGCCCGTCGTCCGGTCGAACACCGCGACCGTCTCCATCGATGCGACATCGTTGCCGTGCTCCAGCTCGGTGCAGAGAAACGTTCCTGTTCTGTGCAGCGAGGTGAAGGCGGACAGGTCCCGGTGCCGGCCGCCGTCGTGGTCCAGGACGCTGCCGAGAAACAGGTTGTAGTGGATGCTCGCGAGGGTGGTCAGCCCGCCGTCCACCGGCCCCGTCCACTCGTGCAGACCGGCGAGGCGGTACGGATCGGTCGCCAGCTCGGCCGGATCGCCGGCCGCGTCGTTGAGCAGCCGCAGCCGCTCGTACGAGAGTGCCGCCCGTTCCTCCGGCGGCAGACCGGGACGGTAGGCGAACTCCTCGCCGGCGACGAGCCTGCGCCACGCCCCGTGGACGCGTTCGCGGTCGGCGCCCTCGAAGAGGAGCTGGGCCAGCTCGTCGGCGACGGGGTGGGTCTTCGTGAGTGCGTGGGACACGGCCATCGAACTCCCCTGGGTGTGGGAACCGGTCAGGTACGAACCACTGCGTCCCTGAAGATACGTACCAGCCGGTTTTGTTTTCAAGGGTGTCTACCGAAGAGGCCGGTGTTCGCGGGAGGATTTCAAGGCGGAATCCGGAGGCCCTCCGTCGCGATGACCTCACAATGACCTCATATCGATGCAGGTCGATGAGGGTGTGGGGAGGGGGTGCCGAGTTCGGCTTGAGCGAATCCTTGAGAAACCGTTCGGCTGGTTTTATTCTTCTTCGCGAGGTCCGCGCGCCAAGTTGCAGACCTCTTGGTCTCTTTTCCCGGTGTCGGGATGGTACGGAGGTTCCTCGTGGTGCGGCAAGAGCGAGCCATTCGGACGCGGCGGGCGCTTCTCGTCGCGGCGGCCGAGGTGTTCGACGAGGTCGGGTACGAAGCGGCGACCATCTCGGACGTCCTCAAGAAGTCGGGCATGACCAAGGGCGCCCTCTACTTCCACTTCACGTCCAAGGAGGAGCTCGCCCAGGCGGTCCTCGCGGGGCAGGTCGAGTCCCTGCCGCGCGTCCCCGACCGGGAGTTGAAGCTCCAGCAGTCGCTGGACGAGGCGCTGCTCCTCACGTATCTGCTCAAGCAGGACACCGGGGACCCGATCGTCCAGGGCAGCGTGCGGCTGACCGTCGATCAGGGGTCGCCCAAGGACCACCTGAACCGGCGGGTGCCGATGCAGGCCTGGCAGGACCACACCCAGGCCCTCTTCGCGGAGGGCAAGGCGAAGGGCGAGATCCTCCCGCACGCCGACGTGGCCGCGCTCGCGCAGCTGTTCGTCGGTGCCTTCACCGGCGTCCAGGTGCTGTCGCGGATCATGACGGGCCGGGCGGATCTGGCGGAGCGGGTGGCGGACCTCTACCGGTATCTGATGCCGTCGATCGCGGTGCCGGGCGTGCTCGTGAGGCTGGACTTCTCGCCGGAGCGGGCGGCACGGGTCTACGCGGAGGCGCTGAACCTGCGCGAGGTGGCGGCGGCCGAGGCGGCGGCTTCCGCCGATGCCGATGCTGACACGGACGCCGAGGGCGCGGCCGTGTCCCGGCCCGACGGTGGCGTCGAGGCTCAGGCTCAGGTGGCGGCCGCGGCCGCGACCGCGACGGCGGCTCAGTGAGGCGCCCTCGTGGTGGAGCGGTGGCGGGGGAGTGACTGTCCGCCTCGTTCCTCCCCGGTAGCCCTCGGCTCTCCTCGGCTCTCCTCGGGCTGGGCGCGGGCGCGTGAAAACACGGAACGCAACGACCGACCGAACGGAGTGCACGGATGGACATGTCTGCTTGCCCGTACGCGCTGGACGTGACGGGGCGCGACCTCGCCGGCGAGGCGGAGAAACTGCGGTCGCGGGGGCCGGTGGCCGAGGTGGAGCTGCCGGGCGGAGTGGTCGCCTGGGCTGCCGTACGGCAGAAGTACGTCAAGCAACTCCTGCTCGATCCGCGGGTGTCCAAGGACGCCCGGCAGCACTGGCCCGCCTTCGTCGAGGGGCGGATAGGCAACGAGTGGCCGCTGTACCCGTGGGTGGCGAACGAGAACATGCTGTTCGCCCACGGGGAGCAGCACGCCCGGCTCCGGCGGCTGGTCGCGGGGGCGTTCACCGCCCGCCGAAGTGAGGCCCTGCGCCCACGGGTCGAGGAGATCACCGCCGGACTGCTGGACGAGCTGGCCGCCTTACCCGCCGGTGAACGGGTCGACCTGCGCGCCGAGTTCGCCAAGCTGCTGCCGATGCGGGTCATCTGCGAACTGTTCGGAGTGGCGGAGGAGGCACGCGAACCCCTGTGCGCCGCCCTGGAGTTGGTGTTCGGCACCGCCGTGCCGGCCGCCGAGATGGCCGCCGCGCAGGTCGAGGTCTTCGGGATGCTGGCCCACCTGGCGGCCGGGAAGCGGGCCGCGCCGGGCGGCGATCTGACGTCCGCGCTGATCGAGGCCCGTGACCAGGACGGCGGGCTCAGTGAGCAGGAACTCCTCGGCACCCTCTACCTCATGATCGCCGCAGGTCAGGAGACGACCTGCACGCTCATCACCAACGCCGTCGGGGCGCTGCTCGCGCACCCCGAGCAGCTCGCGCACGTACGCGCCGGGCGGGCCTCCTGGTCGGACGCGGTCGACGAGACGCTGCGGGCGCACAGCCCGGCCGCGTACTCGCCGATGCGGTTCGCCGTGGACGACATCGAGCTGGGCGACGGTACCCCGGGCGAGGGGGGTACGGCGGGCGGCGAGTCGGCCAACAGCGGTCGGGACGACGGCGGTTCGGGTAGCAGTGAGTCGGCCGATGGTGGTCCGGGCAACAGCGGCTCGGGCAATGACGGCTCGGGCGGCGTGCTGATCCGGAAGGGGGATCCGATCCTCGTCTCCTTCGCGGCCGCCTCCGGTGACCCCGAGGCGTACGGGGCGGACGTCGCCGTCTTCGACCTGCTGCGGCCCGGTCGCCGCGAGGATCTGGCCTTCGGGTACGGGGTGCACCGGTGCCTGGGGGCGCCGCTCGCGCGGATCGAGGCGAGTGCGGCGTTGGCGGGGCTGTTCGAGCGCTTTCCCGGGCTCGCCCTCGCGGCTCCGGTGGACGGGATCGAGCCCGTGGAGTCCTTCATCGTCAACGGCTACGGCTCCCTGCCCGTGGTGCTCCGCCCGTCGTGAGCCGGTAGGCGTGATCCCGCGATCCCGTGATCCCGCCGACAGTTCAGGCCTCACGGATAGAAACCGCACGCGCGGTTTGTTATCTTGGACTGGCATCCCCGGCACCCCTGGCATGCCCCCAGCAGCAACGGAGCGCCCTGATGGCCCAACAGGAACGCGCGGTACGTACACGTAACGCGTTGATCGAGGCGGCGGCCGAACTCTTCAGCAGGAACGGCTTCGAGGTCGTCACCCTGTCCGCGATCAGTACGCGGGCCGGGGTCAGCAACGGCGCCCTGCACTTCCACTTCGCCAGCAAGGCGGCGCTGGCCGCGGCGGTGTGGGAGGCGGCGGCGCAGCGGCTCCGGCAGATAACAGCCGCGGCCGGTGCCCCGGCAGGGAGCGAAGGCGGGGGTGAGGGCGGGAGCAAGGAGGGGAACGAGAGTGGATCGGCGGAGACCGGCGGGGCGTTGCAGGTGCTGGTCGACGCCGCGCACGCGTTGCTCCGAGGGCTCAGGCATGACGTGATTCTGCGGGCCGGGTTCGACCTGAGCGGGGCTCCCGAGCCCGTGGCGGCCGGCCAGCCGGACCTGCGGCGGCGGTGGCAGATCTGGGTGGAGGGCGTGCTGGCCCAGGCGGCCAGGGAGGGCGCGCTGGCGCGGGACGTGTCGGCGCAGGACGCGGCCAATGCCGTGGTCGCGGCCACCGTGGGGTTCGGGGCGATGGGAAGCCGGAACGTCCAGTGGCTTTCGCAGTCCGTACTGACCCGTTTCTGGGCGCTGTTGCTGCCGAGGCTCGCGGCGGACAAGCAGCTCAAGGGACTGGTGGCGGCAGGGCGGCGGCGGGAGGAGAGGGCGGGGGCGGGCAGGATGCCCCCGCCCTCCCGCGTCACGGCCCGGTCGGGAGCGTGACGACGTTGATGTTGAAGGCGACCGTGCCCAGGCCGCCCGCGATGCCCATGAAGAGCAGCGCGAAGTGCTCCTGACCGCGTGCCGTGCCGATGCCGCCGATGTCCAGTTGTGCGGACGGCGCCCATCCGAGGTCGGTGAGCAGCCGGCCGGTGAGCTGCTTGGCCGCGTCACTGTCGCCGGACAGGAAGACGGTGCTCGGCCCTTCCAGTGAGTCCGGCGCGATCATCACCGACGAGTCCATCGTGCACAGCGTCTTGACCACCGCCGTCTCGGGGAACGCCTTCTGAATCAGCTCCCCCAGGCTGTTGTTGGGGTGCGCGAGCTCCGTGAAGTCGTCGGAGAGGCCGACGCCCACATCGATGAGCGTCTTCCCGGCGAGAGCCGCCGCTCCGATCGAGTCGAGTAACTCCACGGACACCGTTCCCGGAGTCGCGTTGACCACCACCTCCGCGTCCACGACCGCCTCGTGGAGCTCCGCGACGGCGAAGCCCGCATCCGTACGTTCCTTCGGCGTCCGCGAGCCGAGCACGACCTCGTGCCCCGCGGCGGACCAGCCGGCTGCCAGTGCGCGGGCCACATTGCCCGTGCCGAGAATTCCGATTCGCATGCCGCGACGCTAACTCGGCCCCGTTCCAAGCGAATCGGCCCGACGGACCAGCCACCCCGGCACCAAAGGCGTAGGTCGCAGGTACGGAGGGCCGGCCGGGTGCGCCCCAAAGGGGCGCGGGGAACTGCGCGACCAGCCACGACGAACCCGCACGAGACCCACGACGCGGTGCGGGTACGAGGGCGGCTCCGGCTGATCTCGTACCCACCCCGCGCTTTCGGCGCCCCGCCGGCTAGGCGACCGGAACCCGGGTGAACCGTCCCGCCACCCGAAGATCCGCCTCGATCAGCCCGGCCGTCGCCGACAACTCCGGCAGCACCTCGGCCACACACTGCTCAACCGTCCGCCGGGAACTGTGCATCGCCACGTTCACGGCCGCCACGACCCTCCCCGTACGATCGCGCACCGGGACCGCGATCGACCGCAGCCCCTCCTCCAACTCCCCGTCGACCAGGGCGAACCCGGCCTCCCGTACGCGGTCCAGGATGGCCGCGAGCTCCCCGGCGTCCGTGACCGTGTGCGGGGTCAGGGCGCGCAACTCGGGCCCCGCGGACCCCTTGGGCAGATGGCTGTGGCGCTCGGCCGGAGCGAGGTCGGCCAGCATGACGCGGCCCAGCGAGGTCGCGTACGCGGGCAGGCGGGTGCCCACGGTGATGTTGACGCTCATGATGCGGGCGGCGGCGACCCGGGCCGTGTACTGGATCTCGTCGCCCGCAAGGACCGCCAGGGACGCCGAGTCGTGCAACCGCCCCGCCAGCTCGGCCAGATGAGGGGCGGCGATCTGCGGGAGCGTCGTCCGGGAGAGCGGCGGGAAGCCGAGGGCCAGCACGCGGGGGGTGAGGCTGAAGGTGCGTCCGTGCGCCGCCACGCAGCCCAGGTGCTCCAGGGTGATCAGCGCCCGCCGGGCCGTCGCGCGCGCGAGCCCCGTGGCCTGGGCGACCTCGGTGAGCGTCAGCTCGGCCCGCCCCTCACCGAACGCCGTCAGCACGGTCAGCCCGCGCGCCAGCGACTCGACGAACTCCCGGCCCAGCTCCTGTTTCGACGCCCCGGTCCAGGTGGCAAGGCCCGGGGGAGCGGATACGGACCCGGAGGTGGAGCCGGAACCAGAACCGGAACCGGGAACAGCGGCCGAGCGCAGGTCCCGTTCCATGGCCTGCACGGTCGCCCGCAGCCGGGGCAGCAGCGTGTCCCGGAGCGAGGCCGCGGTGTGCCGGCTCGTGTGGCTCACCACGCTCACCACACAGGCGATCCGCCCACTGCCGTGCTCGCGTACGGGCATGGCAAGCGCGACAAGACCCGGCTCGATCAGCTGGTCGTCGAGGGCCCAGCCCTGCTTGCGGGCCTCCCGCGCACACGCCTCGAACTCCTCGTCCAGGGTGGGGTTCGCGCGCGGCGGCAGGGCCGGAAAGCCGCGGTCCTCCGGGTCGGCGGCCCGTCGCTCCCGCCACCGGGCCCACTCCTCGGGCGTCCACTCCGTGGCGAACAGCGGTCCGGGCGCGGTCCGTTCGGCCGGCAGCAGGTCGCCGATCCGGAAGCTCAGCGACATCGCGCGGCGCCGCGTCGCCTGGTGGATGAAACGGATCCCGTCCCGGTCGCCGACCGCCAGCGACACCGACTCGTCCAGTTCGTCCGCGAGCGCGTCGGCCCGTCCGTCCAGCAGCCGGGGCAGCCGCAGCGCGGCCAGATACGCGTTGCCCAGCTCCATCAGCCGCGGCGCGAGCACGGCGTCCCGGCCGTCGAGGCGTACGTATCCCATGCGGGCCAGCGTCGCCGCGATCCGGTCCACCGTGGACCTGGCGAGCCCGGTGGCCTTCTCCAGCCCGCTCAGGCTCGACGTCCCGCCCGCCTCGGTGAGCCGGCGCAGCACGGTGATCCCGCGCATCAGCGGGGCGACGGCTTCGGCGGGCGCGCCGACGGCGGGGGCGTCGGGCGCCGGCGTGCGGGGTGTCGATGGCATGGGCTCTCCGTGGTGTCCGGAACACCGTAGTCAATGCGTATGCGACAGGGCTCGGACCGCACCGACGTGGGCCACCGGCGGGCACGCGCTCAGGTGTCCGCGTGCGGCCGCTCCCGTACCGCTTCCCGTACCGCCTCCCGGAACGCGATCGGTGCCGTCCCCGTGCGCTGCTGGAAGTACTTGCTGAAGTTCGTGGCGCTGGAGAAGCCGAGCCGGGAGGCGATCCGGGCGGCGGGCTGGTCGCCGTGGGCCAGCAGGCGCCGCGACTCCAGGATCACCCGCCGGTCGATGAACTCCTTGGCGCCGATCCCGGTGGCGGCGAGCGTCGCCCGGGACAGCGTGCGCGAGGAGTAGCCGAGGGCGCGGGCGTAGTCCTCCAGGCGCCGGGTGCGGGCGAAGTCGCGGTCCACGGCGGACCGGAAGCGCCGGAAGGTCTCGCCCGGCTCGGCGACGGTCCCGCCCGCGGCGGGGAGATGGGCGACCCGCAGCAGCAGTACGTCGAGGAGATGGCGCACCACCGTGGCGTACGCGTCGGGCGACAGCCGCCCACGTGCCCGGAACTCGCTCTCCAGATGGCCGACCGCGGTGCGCAGCGCCGCCCGGTCCGCGCCGGACGGCATCCGCAGCGGTGGCGCGTGCGGATCGTCCAGGCCCGCGGCGGCCGCCGCGGCCGGTCCGGGAAAGCCCGGCCGGAAGCGGACCAGCGTGCCCTCCGCCGCGTCGAGATCGCCCCACTGCAACACCTGCCCGGGCCGCGCCCACAGCCAGGCGCCCCGCTCCAGGTCGTACGCCGTGAAGTCCACGCTCTGCCGCAGCCGGCCCCCGGTCAGGGTCAGCAGCTGGTGGAAGTCCGGACGGGCGGGCGCCGCGAGCGCGTCCGGGTCCCGGCCCGCCAGGACCCGCGCCCGCAGCTCGGCCAGCGACAGCACCTCGACGCCCGCGAGGAAGCCTGCCGGGGCCGTGACCGGGGCCGTGAGGTCCGCCTCGTGAAGGTCGGTATGTCGGTTTTTGACCATCATCGGGCTTCAGCGTATCCCGCGTGGCGGGCGCGTCAGCGGCGGGTGACGTACACCCGGTGGTTCCCGGCGGAGTCCGCCCCCGCGACCGTGATCCGGACACCGGTCCTGAGGTCCTGGAAGTACTGGCCGGGGGTGAACGGCGCGTCGGAGAGCTCGGCCTGGACGTTCGGGCTGCGGGTGCAGCCGCCGCTGTCCTTCGTGGAGTCGATCACCGTGACCGGGCCGCGGCCGGTGTCGACGTCCGCGTCGACCTTGTAGATGAGCACGCCCGACCGGCAGACCGCCTCGTCGTTGCCCGCGAGGGTGCGCAGCTCCACGGCGTACCCCGTCTTCGGTCCGACCGGCACGAAGACCAGCTTGCCGCCGGTGCCCGGCTCGGCCAGCGGGGTCAGTACGTGCTCGGTGGTGCCGGCCGCGGCCGCGCAGCCGACCTGGGAGTCGTCGAGCCAGCCGAGCTTCCACTTGTGCCAGGCCAGCAGGTCGTTGTCGGCCCCCCAGTCCTCGCTCATGATGTCCCAGTGCCCGACCGCGCCGCCCCCCTCCTGGGTGTAGAGGTCGGGCAGCCCGAAGACATGGCCGTTCTCGTGGGGGAGTACGCGGTAGCCGGTCTCGCCGTAGGAGCCGGAGCCGTCGTCCTGGCGGCTGTAGACGAAGGACGCGTTGGCGACGGGCACGCCGTCCGCGACCGGCGCCTCCGGGTTGCCCGCGAAGGTCACCGACAGGACCGTGTCCAGGGCGGAGGGGCCCGCGTTCGGGGTGACCAGGACGTTCAGGAGGTCGTACTCCCGGAAGTCCACGGTCGGGTCGGCGCCGGCCACGATGTCCTGGACCAGCTCCCGGTAACCGGGGTCGAAGGGGGCGCCGCGCTCTATCCCGTACGCACTGAAGGGCTTGGGCATCCGCAGCCAGCTGCCGATGGGGGCCTCGGGGCGGTAGTCGAGGCGGCCGTACGAACTGGTGCGGAACCATTCCGCGGTCTGCGGGAAGAACTCGCCGAAGCGGTCGAGCGCGCTGCCCTCGCCGGGTGCGTCGGAGAAGTCGACCATCAGGTTCAGGGCCCGGACCGTGCCCGTGGAGCGGGAGTACCCGGCCGCCGTGGGGATGCCCTCCGACATCTGCACGCCCATCGAGCCGCTGATCATGCAAGGGCCGAGCGGCGACGAACGCGGCGGTGCGACCGGTCCGGCGGCCGTCGTCGAACCCACCGTCAGATGTCCGGTGCCGGCCGAGGTGCTGACCGCCAGGGTGAGGGCGGTGACCGAGACGAGGGCTGCCGCGCGGCGGCGCGGGCGTATCCGACGGCTGGTCGGCTGCATGCAGGGGCCTTTCGCTCCAGGCAGCCGGCCGTACCTGGCTGCACCCTGTTCGATCACCCTGTGCCGCCGGATGCGCGGGCGCGCGCTGGAAGCGACCGATCGTGGGAGGGCGGCGCGGCATCGTGGGAATCCGGCCCGGGTCGGGGCCCGGTAGGCGGGGCGGGTCCGCCCGCAAACCCCGGCGTGACGCAGGTCACAGGAAGGGTGGGAAATAACCGGGGATCGTTTCCCCGTTTAGCCAGGTGTCCGCACGAAACGGGGACAGGTTCCCCGGATCTCGGTCAGCAAGAGATCGGCCCGAAGACCTTCGGGAGAGACCGCCCGAGAACGTCCGAGAGCAACGCGAGACCAAGCAGAGACAGCCGAAGGAGTACGTCGTGGAGACCGCCATCCCCGTGCAGCGCAAGGTGCCCCGCCCGCGGGCCGACGCCCAGCGCAATCGGGAGCGGATCGTCGCCGCCGGACGAGAGATGTTCGTCGAGTTCGGTGCCGAGGTGCCGCTCGACGAGATCGCCCGCCGGGCCGGCGTCGGCAACGCCACGCTGTACCGCCACTTCCCGGACCGGGAGATCCTCCAGCGGGAGATCGTCTGCTCGGTCCTGGACCGCGTCTCCGAAGAGGCCGAACAGGCACTGGCCGAGAGCGGGGACGTCTTCGAGGCGCTCTCCCGGTTCGTGCACGTGGCGGCCGACCTGCGGATCGGCGCACTGTGCCCGGTGCTGTCCGAGAGCTTCGACCGGAACCACCCGGATCTGTTCGCCTCGCGCGAGCGGATGGAGACGCTGGTGGAGGGGCTCATGGCGCGCGCCCGCGCGGCCGGCCAGCTCCGCCCCGACGTCGCCTACGGGGACCTGATGGTCGCGGTCAGCCAGCTCACCCGGCCACTGCCCGGCAGCGCGTGCCCGAAGTTCGACAGCTTCGTGCACCGGCACCTGCAGCTGTTCCTGGACGGTCTGCGGGCACCGGTGCGGTCCGAACTGCCCGGCACCGCCGTGACCCTGGAGGACATGCGACGAGCATGACCGATTAGTTCGGGCACCTCCGCCAGTCCCTACTAGCGATGTCACAACCCGCGCCTACGTAACCCCACTTACGTAACTGCTCCACCCGGCCGTCAACGTCGACGGGCCGCGCCCTCTTGCACCCTTTTAGCCATTCGAAGTCCTGAAGTGGGTACCTCCATGTCTGACACAGCCACGGCCGCCGCCGCCAAGGCGTCGCCTCCCGATCCCAACCGCTGGAAGGCGCTCGCGTTCATCGCGATCGCCCAGCTGATGGTCGTGCTCGACGCGACCATCGTGAACATCGCACTGCCCTCGGCCCAGGAGGACCTGGGCATCTCCGACGGCAACCGGCAGTGGGTCATCACGGCCTACGCCCTGGCCTTCGGCGGACTCCTCCTGTTCGGCGGCCGGATCGCCGACCTGTGGGGCCGCAAGCGCACCTTCGTCGCCGGCCTGATCGGCTTCGCCGGAGCCTCCGCCCTCGGCGGCGCGGCCACCAACGAGGCGATGCTGCTCGGCTCCCGTGCCCTCCAGGGCGCGTTCGGCGCCCTGCTCGCGCCCGCCGCGCTCTCCCTCCTCGCGGTGATGTTCACCGACGCCAAGGAGCGCGCCAAGGCGTTCGGCATCTACGGTGCGATCGCCGGTGGCGGTGGCGCGGTGGGCCTCATCCTCGGTGGTGTCCTCACCGAGTACATGGACTGGCGCTGGACGTTCTTCGTGAACATCCCGTTCGCGATAGTCGCCGCCGCCGGTGCGTACTTCGTCATCCGTGAGCCCTCCGGCGGCCGCAACCGCTCGCCGCTCGACATCCCGGGTGTCGTCCTGTCCACCCTCGGTCTGGTCGCGCTCGTCTACGGCTTCACGCGCGCCGAGTCCGACGGCTGGGGCGACTCCGTGACGATCGGCATGTTCGTCGCCTCGGTCGTGCTGCTCGCCGCGTTCGTCGTCACCGAGTCCAAGGTCAAGGCCCCGCTGCTGCCGCTGCGCGTGATCACCGAGCGCAACCGCGGCGGTATCTACCTCTCCCTCGGTCTCGCGATCATCGCGATGTTCGGCCTGTTCCTCTTCCTGACCTACTACCTGCAGATTGTGAAGGGCTACACGCCGGTCAAGACCGGTTTCGCCTTCCTGCCGATGATCGCGGGCATGATCGTGGGCTCCACGCAGATCGGCACCCGGCTGATGATCCGGATCCCGCCGCGCATGCTGATGGCGCCGGGCTTCCTGGTCGCCGCGGTCGGCATGCTGCTCCTCACCCAGCTGGAGATCGGCACCTCCTATGCCGGTGTGATCCTGCCGGCGATGGTGCTGCTCGGCCTCGGTATGGGTACGGCGTTCATGCCCGCCATGTCCCTGGCCACGTACGGCATCGAGCCGCGTGACGCCGGTGTCGCCTCCGCGATGGTCAACACCTCGCAGCAGGTGGGCGGTGCGATCGGTACGGCCCTGCTGAACACGATCGCCGCGTCGGCCACCACGTCCTACATCAAGGACCACATCGGCGGCGCCGGTTCCCAGGCGCAGCAGCAGCTGGTCCAGCTGGAGGGCCAGGTGCACGGTTACGCCAACGCGATCTGGTTCGCCGTCGGCATCCTCGTCGTCGCCGCGGCGATCGCCGGAACCTTCGTCAACGCCGGCCGTCCCGACATGAGCTCGACCGAAGGCGCCGGCGACGGTGCCGAGGACGAGATGAAGGTCCCGGTGATCGCCCACTGACGGGCTCTCCGGGACCCCACGGGGTCACCCACTGACCCTCGTGCGTACGCGGGGGTGGGGACGCCTTCGTACGCACGAATCCGGGATCTGCCCCGGCTCCGAGAGCGGTGGAGCCGGGGCAGAGCCATGTCACGGCGGCGACGGGCACACGGGGCGACGGGCACACAGGGTGTGGCGGCGGTCAGCGGAGCCAGGGCAGGTCCGCGCCCGCGTCCTTCGGCTGGAGCCCCTCGGCGATGAGGCGCATGGCCTCGCCGAGGGCGTTCTGCTGGTCGGGGGTGAGCCGGTCGAAGAAGGCCTGGCGGACGGCGGCCACATGCCCGGGCGCGGTCCGCCTGAGGACCTCGTGCCCCTCGTCGGTGAGGACCGCGAACTGCCCGCGTTTGTCCGAGGGGCAGTCCTCGCGCCGCACCCAGCCGTTCTTCTCCAGCCGGGCGATGGCGTGCGAGAGCCGGGACCGCGTGATCTTCGCGCGCATCGCCAGCTCGGTCATCCGCAGCCGCCGGTGCGGAGATTCGTCGAGTTGCACGAGCAGGCCGTAGTAGATGTGCGGCATGCCCGCGTCACGCTGGAGCTGGCGGTCGAGATGGTCGTCAAGGAGAGTGGTGGCGTGCAGATACGCACGCCAGGTGCGCTGTTCCTCGTCACTGAGCCAGCGCGGCTCTTCAGCGGATGCCGTGTTCATACACTCCACTGTACGAGACACCTCCTTGAATTTTAAACAAAAGGGGAGTACTCTCACTTCATATAGCTTGATAGTTCAAGTAAGTGGACTGATTCAGTCAAGTTCGGTCGGGTTCGATCGAAAGGGGAGTCGCCGTCATGTCCGCCGCCACCGAGGAACCTTCCGTCGCGGAGCGCATGCCCGCCCTCTACCTCTCGCACGGCGCCCCGCCGCTGGCCGACGACCCGGTCTGGCCCGGCCAGCTCGCCGCCTGGTCCGCCGACCTGCCGCGCCCCAAGGCCATCCTCATGGTCTCCGCGCACTGGGAGGAGGCCCCGCTGGCCCTCGCCGCGACCGAGCCCGTCCCCCTGGTCTACGACTTCTGGGGCTTCCCCGAGCACTACTACCAGGTGCGGTACGCGGCTCCGGGCGCCCCCGAACTCGCCGAGTCCGTCCGTAAGTTGCTGCGCGCCCCCGGTACGCCGGTGCAGGACATCCCGGACCGCGGCCTGGACCACGGGGCGTACGTCCCGCTGGTGGAGATGTTCCCCGAGGCCGACATCCCGGTCCTGCAGGTCTCGATGCCCACGCTCGACCCGGTCCGCCTCATGGACATCGGCCGCAAGCTCGCCCCGCTGCGCGACGAGGGCGTCCTCATCGTCGGCTCGGGCTTCTTCACCCACAACCTGGCGGCGTTGCGGCAGGGCGGCATCCCGGGCTGGTCCGTGGAGTTCGACGAGTGGGGCCACCGCGCGCTCGACTCCGGTGACGTGGACGGCCTGCTCGACTTCCTGCACAAGTCCCCGGCCGGCCGGCTGGCCCACCCGCGGACCGAGCACTTCGCCCCGCTCTTCGTGACGCTGGGAGCGGCGGACGCCTTCGGCGAGCTGGGCACACAGCGATCGGTGATCGACGGCTTCTGGCTGGGGCTGGCGAAGCGGTCGGTTCAGTTCGGCTGAAGGCCCGCGCGGGAGCGGGCCTTCAGAGCTCCTTCTCGTACCAGGCCACATCCCAGTACCGCCCGAACTTCCGCCCCACCTCGCGGTACGTGCCGACGTGCCGGAAACCGAAGCGCTCGTGCAGTCGCACGGACGCCTCGTTGGGCTGTGCGATCCCCGCGTACGCCCGGTGCAGGTCCTCGTCGGCGAGCGCTTCGAACAGCGCCTTGTAGAGCAGCGTGCCGACACCCCGCCGGCCCGCGCCCGGGGCGAGGTAGACCGTCACCTCCACGGACGTCTCGTACGCGGGCTTCGCCCGGAACGCGCTCGATGTGACGTACCCCAGAATCTCCTGTGAGTCCACCGTCGCGGCAACCATCAGGCGATGCGGGCCGTCTTCAGGGTGGGAGAGCAGCCAAGGGCGGCGCTCTTCCGAGGTGAAGGTCGCGGTATCGAAGGTGATCGGCGTCTCACGTACGTAGTGGTTGTAGATGTCTGTGAGGGCGTCGAGGTCACCTTCGACTCCTGGCCTGACCTGCACCTCTGTATGTTCCGACGACATCTCGCCTCCCTCGTGGCGGCACAGGGTACTGCAAGATCAGAAAAATCGAGGGTCGGGTTGGGAATTCTGTCCGGATTCCAGTCGTTGATTCCATCAGATGCAGGGCACCCGGGAGGGTGTCCGAGCCACCACTAGGACCCGCAAGCCACCATCGCAAGGGAGCACGCATGGCAACCCGTGCCGTCGCCCGTCGTAAGTCCGCCACCGGCGAGACCGACGCGGCACGCAGTGTTCGCGCTGTAGGCGGCGAGATCGCCGACCGCGACCTGGTCGGCATGTATCTCGACGAGATCGCGCGTACACCGCTGCTCGACGCCGCCAAGGAGGTCGAGCTGTCCCAGATCATCGAGGCGGGTGTGTATGCCCAGCAGATCCTCGACGGCGAGGTCACCGACACCAAGGTGAAGTCCTCCCGTGAGGAGCTCGAAGCGCTGGTCGCCGACGCCGAGCGGGCCAAGGACATCTTCATCCGGTCGAACCTGCGGCTGGTCGTCGCGGTCGCGCGACGCTATCCGCGCAGCGGCCTGCCCCTCCTCGACCTGATCCAGGAGGGGAACGCGGGACTGGTCCGCGCGGTGGAGAAGTTCGACTACCGCAAGGGCTTCAAGTTCTCCACGTACGCGACCTGGTGGATCCGGCAGGCCATCACCCGGTCCATCGCCGACCAGTCGCGCACCATCCGGCTCCCCGTCCACCTGGTGGAGGAGCTGGGCCGGATCCGCCGCGTGCAGCGGGAGTTCAACCGGAAGAACGGCCGTGATCCCGAGCCCACGGAGATCGCCGCCGAGCTGGACTCGACGCCGGAGCGTGTCATCGACGTGCTCGACTGGGCCCGCGACCCGGTCTCGCTGAACATGTCGGTGGACGACGACGGCGACACCCAGTTCGGTGACCTCCTGGAGGACACCTCGGCCGTCTCGCCCGAGCAGTCCGTGATGACGCTGCTGCGCAGCGAGGAGCTGGACGACCTCATCGGCCGGCTCGACCAGCGCACGGCCTCGATCATCAAGATGCGGTACGGCATCGTGGACGGCCGGGAGCGCACGCTCACCGAGGTCGGCAAGGAGCACGGCCTCACGCGCGAGCGCATCCGGCAGATCGAGAAGCACGCGCTGATGGAGCTGAAGAAGCTCGCCCGGGACACCGGGTTCGACGCCGCGGCGTAAGCCCTCCGGGGCTTCGGGGGCGCAAGCCCTCAGGGCTCCGGGAGTTCGGGCGGAGGGGCAGGCAGGTTTCGCTTCGGCGGGGCGAGCCCGCCCACCGCCCGCCCCGGCCGGCCAGGGGAGCCCCGCCCTCACCGGGCGGGTGAACCAGGCACCGGCCGCGTACGTGAGACCTGAGTGGGCCGTGCCTCGCGGCATGGCCGGGCAAGGTCTCGAACCTGTTCGTACAGAAGTCCGTTTACGGCCGCTTCAACTCATCAACCCCTGGGCACAAGACTCCAGGGCCCACAGAGCCGAGTCCCGCCGCCACTCCCCCCCGGCGCCGGGACTCTCCCGGAGCCGAGCTCCGGCGCCTCCCCCCCCTGGCGCCGGGGCTCGGCTTCACCCGTGGGCGCCTGACGGGCGCACGCCTGGACCCATGGCCTGGCCGTCCCGTACGGGCGCGGGTGACGGGCCACCCCGGACCTGAACCCCGGGGTGACCCGGTGGCACATTGTGTCACGCGGGCAAACCCTGCCGACCGCGGCCGTCCACTCCGCTCGGTTCCACTCCACTCCACTTCGTTCAACTCCGCGCTCGCCTCCGCGCCGGTCCGCCCCGCCGACGGGCTACCGACCGGCCGCCCGGCTCAACCGGCCTCCCAACTCCCGCACGCATTCCACCAGTTCGGCCGGTCCGCGCACCGTGAACTCGCAGTCCAGCATCGCGAGCCGCACCGCCATCCACTCCACCGAGTCGCCGATGGAGGTCCGCAACCGGCAGCTGCGGTCGTCGACCGGCTCGGGAGCCCCGAGCCACCCGGGCAGCCGGGCCGCGACGAACTCCGCGGACTCGGCGAACGTCACGTCGAGCTCGTACGTCTCCTGCCGCTGGTACATCGACTGCCGCAGGAACTCGGCCGCGCTCCCCGTCGGCAGCTCGCGCGGCGTGAAGCGGGCCCCGGTGGCGAACGGGTCGGCCACCCGGTCGACGCGGAACGTGCGCCAGTCCTCGCGGTCGAGGTCGTACGCGACGAGGTACCAGCGACGGCCGGTCGACACCAGCCGGTACGGCTCGGTCAGGCGCCGGCTCTCCGCCCCGTCCCGGGCCCGGTACGCGAAGCGCAGCCGCTCCCGGCCCGCGATCGTCGAGGCGATCACGGTCAGCGTCTCCGGCGCGATACTGGAGCCGTCGCCGCTGGTCAGGTGAGTGGTGGCGGCCTGAAGGGTGGACACGCGGTGCCTCAGGCGGCTCGGCAGCACCTGTTCGAGCTTGGCCAGCGCCCGTACGGAGGCCTCGTCCACGCCCTCGACGGCATGCCCGGCACCGGCCCGCAGCCCGACCGCGATGGCCACGGCCTCCTCGTCGTCGAGGACCAGCGGCGGCATGGCCTTCCCGGCCACCAGCCGGTACCCGCCCTCCGCCCCCATCGTCGCCTGCACCGGATACCCCAGCTCCCGCAACCGGTCGACATCCCGCCGCACGGTCCGCCGAGACACCCCAAGCCGATCGGAAAGCTCCCCACCGGGCCACTCACGAGGCGTCTGAAGCAGAGAGAGCAACTGAAGAAGCCGGGCGCGGGTGTCGGTACTCACGATCGATCTCCCTCTGCATGGGCCCCGATAGGGGCGCGGGGAACTGCGCGACCAGCCACAACGCACCCGCACCTTCCGATCGCGCCGTCGTCTTGCTTCTTTCTCCGAGCATGCCCCACAACTAGGACATGACCTGACCTACATCCCCCCTAGCTTCAAAACATGACCTCTTCCAGCAGCACACTCCCGTCCCCCCGGCCGGAGGCCGACCGGCGCCGCTGGTTCGCGCTGGCGATCGTCATGACCGCGGCCTTCATGGACCTGGTCGACGTCACGATCGTCAACATCGCGATCCCCTCGATCCAGGAGGACGCGGGCGCCTCCTTCGGCCAGATCCAGTGGATTACGGCCGGCTACGCGCTGGCCTTCGCCGCGGGCCTGATCACCGGCGGACGGCTCGGCGACATCCACGGCCGCAAGCGGCTGTTCCTCATCGGCATCGGCGGCTTCACGCTCGCGTCCGCGCTCTGCGGCTTCGCGGTGAACCCGGACATGCTCGTCGCCTCCCGCATCCTCCAGGGCGGCATGGCCGCGCTGATGGTGCCGCAGGTCCTGTCGATCGTGCACGCCACGTTCCCGGCGCACGAACGCGGCAAGGTCTTCGGGCTGTTCGGCGCGGTCGTGGGGCTCGGCGCCGTCTCCGGTCCGCTCCTCGGCGCGCTGCTCACCGAGTGGAACCTGTTCGGCCTGGAGTGGCGGCCGATCTTCCTCATCAACCTGCCGGTCGGCATCGCGGGCCTCATCCTGGGCCGCAGGTTCATCACCGAGTCCAAGGCCCCGCACGCCCTGAAGCTCGACCTCGTCGGCGTCGCGCTCGTCACCCTCGGCCTGCTGATGCTGCTCTACCCGCTCATCCGCGGCCGCGAGCTGGGCTGGCCGCTGTGGGGGTACGTGTCGATGGCGGGCGCCCTCGTGGTCTTCGCGGCGCTGGTGGCGTACGAGAAGCGGAAGACGGCACGCGACGGTTCGCCGCTCGTCGAACTCTCCCTCTTCAAGGTGAAGAGCTTCGCGGCGGGCATCGCCGTGCAGACGGTCTTCGGGGTCGCTCTCGGCATCTTCTTCCTGGTCTGGACGCTCTACATGCAGATCGGCCTCGGCTGGGGCGCGCTGCGGGCCGGCCTGACGGGCGTCCCCTTCTCGATCGCGGTGTCCTTGGCGGCCGGTCTTTCGGTGCAGAAGCTGACGCCCAGGTTCGGACGGAAGGTGCTCCAGGCGGGCGCGCTGATCATGGCCCTCGGAGTCCTGATCTACATCTGGGAGTCCGAGCGGTACGGCATGGCCATCGCCTCCTGGCAGATGGCTCTCCCGCTGGTCGTCATGGGCGTCGGCATGGGCCTGATCGTCGCCCCGCTGACGGACGCGATCCTCTCCGAGGTCCCGCGCGAGCACTCCGGCTCGGCGTCCGGCCTCATCAACACCGTCCAGCAGATGGGCAACGCGCTCGGCCTCGGCCTGGTCTCCGTCGTCTTCTTCGGCACCATGTCCGACCACCTGCCCCTGGCCGAGACGGGCCCCGCCTTCGTCGACGCCTTCCAGTACGCGCTGGTCTGGGTCGCCGTGGTGATGACCGCCATCTTCCTGCTGATGTTCGCGCTGCCGAAGCGGCCCGCCCAGCATGTGGAGGGCGCGGAGACCATCGAGGCCGGTCCGGTAAAGGAGCCCGAACTCGTCGGCTGACGACGGTGGTTGATCGAATCCGGCGCCTTGGGCCCGGTCCCCTCGGGGCCGGGCCCAAGGCGTGCCCGGCGCGCTCCGGCGACCGATGTCCGTTCATGCCCACATCCACGCCCGAACCTGTTTACTTTGCGGAAATCTGGGCGTAGCCTCACGCTGAAACCACAGGTTCGGGCACAGGGCGGAGGCGAACGGACATGTACGCACCAGAGCGACAGCAGGAGATTCTCCGGCTCGCGCGTGATGGCGGACGTGTGGACGTGGTGTCGCTGGCCGAGGAGTTCCAGGTCACGGCCGAGACGATCCGGCGCGACCTGAAGGCCCTCGACCGGGCGGGACTGCTGCGCCGGGTGCACGGCGGTGCGCTGCCCGCCGGGCGCCTCGACTTCGAGCCGGACCTCGCCGAGCGGGAGACCACCGCGGCCGACGAGAAGGACCGCATCGCGAAGGCGGCCCTGGCCGAACTGCCGGAGAACGGCACGATGATCCTCGACGCGGGCACCACGACCGCCCGCCTCGCCGGCGCCCTCCCGCTGGAGACGACGCTCACCGTCGTGACGCACAGCCTGCCCATCGCGGCCCGCCTCGCCGACCACCCCGGCATCCAGCTCCACCTCATCGGAGGCCGCGTCCGGCACCGTACGCGCGCGGCCGTCGACGCCTGGGCGCTGCGGGCGTACGGAGAGATCCGCGCGGACGTCGTCTTCCTGGCCGCGAACGGCTTCTCCGCCGAGTACGGCCTGACCACCCCCGATCTCGCCGAGGCCGCGGTGAAGCGCGCGACGGTCGCCGCCGCGCGCCGCGTCGTGCTGCTCGCCGACTCGGCCAAGCACGGCCAGGAG
Organism: Streptomyces sp. NPDC050704; assembly: GCF_040654355.1. Lineage (NCBI taxonomy): Bacteria > Bacillati > Actinomycetota > Actinomycetes > Kitasatosporales > Streptomycetaceae > Streptomyces > Streptomyces sp. NPDC050704. The sequence goes on from NZ_JBFAHW010000009.1 coordinate 56,325, forward strand.
CACTTCGCGCGGTTCGGCGACCTCGGCGATGTGGACCTGCTGATCACCGACACCGGGCTGAGCCCCGAAGACACCACCGCCCTAGAGCGCGGCGGCACGGAAGTAGTGCGCGCATGATCCTGACCGTCACCCCGAACCCGTCCCTTGACCGTACGTACGAGGTCCCCTCGCTCGACCGCGGCGAGGTCATCCGGGCCACCGGCGAACGGATGGACCCGGGCGGCAAGGGCGTCAACGTCTCGCGGGCCGTCACCGCGGCCGGCCGGCGCACCGTCGCCGTCCTGCCGCTGGGCGGTGCGCCGGGCGCGCTCGTCGCCGACCTGCTCGACGCGCAGGGCATAGAGGTCGCGCCGGTCCCGGTCGCCGGGGCCACCCGCTCGAACATCGCGCTCGCCGAGGCGGACGGGGTCCTGACGAAGATCAACGCACCCGGTCCCGAACTCTCCGCCGCCGAGCAGGAGTTGCTCCTGGAGACCGTGCGCGAGCAGTCCCGCGACGCCGACTGGATCGCCTGCTGCGGCAGCCTGCCGCGCGGCCTCGGCCCGTCCTGGTACGCCGAACTGGTCGCCCGCGCCCACACGGCCGGCGTCCGGATCGCGCTGGACACCTCCGGCCCGGCGCTCCTCGCCGCCCTCCGTGAACGGCCCGACGTCGTGAAGCCGAACGCCGAGGAGCTCGCCGAGGCCGTCGGCCGCCCGCTCGCCACGATCGGCGACGCGGTCAAGGCCGCCGAGGAACTGCGGGAGCTGGGCGCGCGTGCCGTGCTCGCCTCCCTCGGCGCGGACGGGCAGCTCCTCGTCAGCGAGGAGGGCGCGTGGTTCGCGAGCGCCCGCGTCGACGCCGTACGCAGCAACGTGGGCGCCGGGGACTCCTCGCTCGCCGGCTTCCTCATCGCCGGCGGCAGCGGGCCCGACGCGCTCGCCTCCGCCGTGGCCCACGGCGCCGCCGCCGTCCAGCTGCCGGGCAGCGTGATGCCGAGCCCGGCGGACCTCGACCCCTCCGCGGTCACCGTGACCGCGGAGATCCCCGTGGACCGCGCACTGACGGAGCCGGTGTCATGAGCCCCCGCCGGATCCGCCCGACCCGCCGGACCATTGGCGCGATCGCCCGTACGACCTCTCGTACGGCCCTCCGTACGGCAGCTTCCTGTACCGCAGCTTCCCGTACGGCCACTGAACCGGCTCTGATGCGGCGGGCCCACCCCTTACCTGCCGCAGCCGCGCTGAGGCGGGGTTTCCCCTGCCCCGCCTCAGCGCTCCCCCTGGTCCCCACAGCAGTGCCCACCGCAGTGCCCGATGCAGTCCCCACAGCCGCCGCGGTCCCCGACCGAGGCACCCCCGTCCCCACCCTCGCCCACAACTCTCCCCGGGCGATACGCGTGCGAAGGAGCCCGCGATGAGCGAGATGATCACCGCGGATCTGGTCGACCTCCAACTCGACCTGTCCGCCGATACGAAGGAAGCGGCGGCGCGCGCCCTCGCCGAGCGCATGGTGTCCCTGGGCCGGGTGACCGACCTGGAGGGCTTCCTCGCCGACGTGGCCGCCCGCGAGGCGCAGATGCCGACCGGCCTCGACGGCGGCATCGGCATCCCGCACTGCCGCAGCGAACACGTCACCGAGCCGACGCTGGGCTTCGGCCGCAGCGCGGCCGGGATCGACTTCGGCGCCCCGGACGGGCCCGCCGACCTGATCTTCCTGATCGCCGCCCCGGCCGGCGCCGACGACGCCCACCTGACGATCCTGTCGTCGCTGGCCCGCCAGCTCATGAACGCCGAGTTCACCTCCGCACTGCGGTCGGTGGACGACGCGGCGGGCGCGGCCGCGCTCATCCGCGGGGACGAGTCCCCGGCGGCCGCGCCCGCGTCGCCCGCCTCGTCCGGGTCAGCCGCGGCCGAGGCGTCCGAGAACTCCGCGGCGGCGTCGGGGACGGCCTCCGCCGACGCCGCCGCGGACGGCACGGCCCCGGCGCCGGGTGCGGCCGAGGACGACTCCGCCCCGGCGCCGGGCGCCCCTGGCAGCGCACCCGCGGCCAAGGGCGGCAAGCCGTTCCGTATCGTCGCCGTCACCTCCTGCCCCACCGGTATCGCGCACACCTACATGGCGGCCGAGGCCCTGGAGAACACCGGCCGCGACACCGAAGGCGTCGAGATCGTCGTCGAGCCGCAGGGCTCGGCGGGCTTCAAGCGGCTCGACCCGGCCGTCATCGCCGCCGCGGACGGCGTGATCTTCGCGCACGACGTCCCCGTACGGGAGAAGGACCGGTTCGCCGGGAAGCCCACCGTGGACGTCGGCGTGAAGGCGGGCATCAACCGGCCCGCCGAACTGGTCGCCGAGGTCCGGGCGAAGGCCGAGCGCGGCGAGGTGACCGCGGCCGCGAAGGGCGGCGGCACGCCGGTCGAGCGGGGCGGCGAGCCCGGCGAGGGCTACGGCACGAAGCTGCGCAAGTGGCTGATGTCGGGCGTCAGTTACATGGTGCCGTTCGTCGCGGCGGGCGGTCTGCTGATCGCCCTCGGGTTCGCGATCGGCGGCTACCAGATCAACGAGGCCAAGTCGGTCACCGAGCACTTCGACTGGGGCCAGGTCGACAGCTGGGGAGCCCTGTTCTTCCAGATCGGCGGCGCGGCCTTCGGGTTCCTCGTCCCGGTCCTCGCCGGCTACATCGCGTACGGCATGGCGGACCGACCCGGTCTCGTGCCCGGCTTCGTCGGCGGCGCCATCTCGGTCACGATCGGCGCGGGCTTCCTCGGCGGTCTGGTGGCCGGTCTGATCGCCGGTGGTGTCGTCCTCGGGATCCAGCGGGTGAACATCCCGGCGCCGTTGCGCGGCGTCATGCCGGTGGTGGTGATCCCACTGGTCTCCTCGATCATCGTCGGCTTCCTGATGTTCGTGGTGATCGGCAAGCCGATCGCCTCGGCGCAGGACGCCCTGACCGACTGGCTGAACGGCCTCAGCGGCACCAACGCCATCCTCCTCGGCGTGCTGCTCGGCCTGATGATGTGCTTCGACCTGGGCGGTCCGGTCAACAAGGTCGCCTACACCTTCGCGACGGCCGGTATCTCGGTCGCGGCGCCCAGCGACTCCGCGATGAAGATCATGGCGGCCGTGATGGCCGCCGGTATGGTCCCGCCGCTGGGCATGGCGCTCGCGACCACCCTCCGCAAGAAGCTGTTCACCAAGGCCGAGCAGGAGAACGGCAAGGCGGCCTGGGTGCTCGGCGCCTCCTTCATCTCCGAGGGAGCGATCCCGTTCGCGGCCGCCGACCCGCTGCGGGTCATCCCGGCCTCGATGGCGGGCGGCGCGGTCACCGGCGCCCTGACCATGGCCTTCGGCTCGACGCTGCGCGCCCCGCACGGCGGCATCTGGGTCACCTTCCTGATCGGCAAGCCGTTCCTCTACCTGCTGGCCATCGCGGTCGGCACAGCGGTCACGGCCGGCCTGGTCATCCTCCTGAAGGGCATGCGCAAGACGACCCCCGAGGGCGTGGCGAAGACCCCCGAGACCTCGACGGCAACCCAGAAGAAGGAGCCCGTCGCGGCCTGAGGGCTCCGCCGAGAACGAGAAACACCGTGGCCCGGGACTTGGAAGTCCCGGGCCACGGCCATGCCCCTTCAGGGGCGCGGGATCCAAGTCCCGGCCACAGCCGTGCCCCTTCAGGGGCGCGGGGCTGCGACATGGTGCGGCTCCGCCGCGTGGGCGCGACCAGCCCACCACAACCCGCACATCGCCCACCGTCCCGCACGAACTCGCGTACCCGGCTCAGCTGCTGAAGACCCGGCTCAACTCTCAGAGACCCCCGCTCAACCGTCGGAGACCCCGGCTCAGCTGTCGGAGACAGCCGTAGCCCGCCGCTCCATCGCCTCGCGCGCGTCCTCCTCCGAGGCGTACACCTCGCACATGTGCCGCCCGTCGGGCGTGGCCGTGTGCTCGACCTCCCACAGGGACAGCTCGCGCCCGTCACTGAGCAGGAACGCGTGCTCGTAGAGCGAGAAGCACAGCCCCATCTCGCCGGCCCGGCACGGTCGTCCGAAGGCCTGGGTGATCTGGTGCGCGAACGCCGTCCGCAGCAGCCCGGCCATCTCCTCGCCCGGCCGGTCCGGATTCTCGGCGCGGCGCAGCAACCGCCGGCCGTGGTCCGCCGAGTCGTCCGGCACGTAGGTGTGCCGGGGCCCGGGGACGGGCGTCAGCCGCACCAGGACGGGCAGCAGCTCGAAGTCCGTCGCGTCCGGCGGCAGCGGCAGTCGCGCGGTCGCGGCCCGCAGCTCCTCCTCGTCCTCGTACACCTCGTGCTGCGTGACGCAGCCGCGCACGGTGTTGTGGACGAGCTCCCAGAGCGTGAGCGCGCTCCCGTCGGCGAGCAGCCAGGTATGCCGGTACGTCTCGCGGTGCAGCCCCGCGCTGTGGTGCGCGGAGTGCAGCGAACTGTCATGGGCCAGCGCCCGGTCGAGCCGCCGTATCGTCTCGTCGGTCAGCTCGAAGGAATTCAGGGCACGGCCGAGGAGCCGCTCGAGATGCTCCTCCGGAGACTCGGGCGACTCGGGTGGCTCGTACGCTGCCGTCTCGTACGGAACGCTCAAGGCTTCTCCCGGCGTTGCTGCATGTCACCTCGTGGGTGCATACCGTAGCCCCTCGGTCGGACATCATGTCCGGGAACCGAGAAAACGTACGCACAGAAAACGTGGAGGCCGTGTGAGGAGTTCCCACACGGTCCGGCAAACCTCCAAAACCCCTTGGTCAGAAGGCACTTCCCGCGCTCCAGGCACTCCGTGCCGTGTTCCGGCCGTGGAGGTCTGTGTCCCGCCCGCCTTGTCGTCGGAACCGTTGTTGTCGGCCTTGGCGCCGCTGCCGCGCACGGTGAGGGTCGGGCCGCCCTGAACGCCCGCAAGTGCCAGAGCCGGGGCGATCGCTACGCGGCGCGGGCCTTCTCCGTGATGCGCAGCGCCTCGACGAGGTCGCGGTAGAGGGCGTCCGCGGCGAGGAGCTGGTCATGGGTGCCCCGGGCACGGATGCGGCCGGAGTCCATCACCACGATCGTGTCCGCGTCGATCACCGTCGACAGCCGGTGCGCGATCGTCACCACCGCGTGCTCCCGCGTCCGCCGCCGGATGCAGTCGTGGACCGCCGCCTCCGTGAGCGCGTCGAGCTGCGCCGTCGCCTCGTCGAGCAACAGCACGTCCGGCTCCCGCAGCAGAGCCCGCGCCAGAGCGATCCGCTGCCGCTCCCCGCCGGACACCGCCGCCGCCGACAACTCCGTGTCCAGCCCGTCGTCCAGCGATTCCACCTTCTCGGTCAGCCGGACGTCCGCCAGCACCCGGCGCAGCTCCTCCTCCACTGCCTCCGGGCGGGAGATCAGCAGGTTGTCGCGGATGGTGCCGGGAACGACCGGGGTGTCCTGTTCCACGTACGCCAGCCGGGCGCGGATCGCCGCGTGTCCGAGCCGGTGGTATTCCATGCCGTCCAGGAGCAACTCGCCCTCCTGCGGCTCCAGGAAGCGCAGCAGCAGGGAGAAGAGGGTGGTTTTGCCCGCCCCCGACGGCCCTACGATCGCGGTGTGCCCGCGCGCCGGCACCGCCAGGTCGACCCCGCGCACGGCCGGCTCCCGGTCCGGACCGTACGCCGCCGTCACGCCCTTCAGCTCAAGGACCGGACCGCTCGTACGGCCGCCGGACGGCCGGAGCGGCGTTCTCGGCGCGGGCGCACCCGCCCCTGCTCCTGCCCCTGGCACGTCTGCCCCTGTTCCCGGCGCGTTCGCCGCTGCCGCCGGTTCGTCCGCCTCCGTCGCCAGCTCGTCCACCGCCCGGATCCGCTCCGCGGCGGCGAGGCCGGACTGCAACGCGGTGAGGTTCTGCGACAGCTCCGTGACCGGATCCATGAGGCCGAAGGCATAGAGCAGGAAGGCGATCAGGCTGGACACCTCCAGCTGTCCCTCCCCGACCCGCCAGGCTCCGACGCCGAGGATAAGGATGACCGCGAGTTGGATCCCGGTCCAGGCGATGGTCCACACGGTCGCCTCAAGGCGCACCGCCCGGATGCCGTACTCCGCAGAGGCCCGCGCGTCCGCCGCTATCCGCTCCGCCTGCCGGTCCTCGGCGCCGCTCGCCTTGACCGTCCGGATCGCCCGCAGCGTGCCCTCCAGAGTGCCGCCGACCCGGCCGACGTGCTCCTGGGCCCGCTCCTGCGCCTTCGCGATGGCGGGCATCAGTACGGCGAACAGGACGATGACCACCAGCACGGTCGCCACCGTGGTGCCGAGCAGGACCAGGTCCAGGACGCTCATCAGCACCAGCGTGCCGACCAGCATGACCACGCCGTTGATGAGCCCGATCACGCTGGACGAGGCCGCCTCGCGCAGCAGCACGGTGTCCGAGACGGCCCGCGAGACCAACTCGCCCGGCGGCCGCGCGGTCACCGCGGGCACCGTGGCCCGGAAGTACCTCCGCACGATCGACTCCCGCGCGTCCAGCACCACCCGCTCGCCGAGCGTGCCCAGCAGCACCCACTGCACGCGGCCGAGTACCGCTCCGACGAGGAGCAGCACCAGCAGCGCGGCCACCGGGCCACGCAGCGAACCGTCGTCGGCGAGCGCGTCCAGCACCCCCTTGGTCACCATCGGGGTGGCCAGGCCCAGTGCCGAGGCAGCCAGCGCCAGTAGCAACCCGCCCGCCAGTGCCCTGCGGTGCGGCCGGGCGAACGATGCCAGAATCCGAAGACCATCCGGAGCAACCATGCTCGTGATTGGAACACCACTGTTCCATAAATGTCAATGACGTTTCATTACGGAACCGCGCTACGGTATGTACATGGACACCGCCGATACCGTCGACACCGCTGTGAGCAGCAGGAGTGGCGCGCGCAGCCGCACCAGGCGCGCCATCCTCGACGCCGCCACCGTCGTACTGGCCAAGAACTCCGCGGCCTCCCTCGGTGACGTGGCCGCCGCGGCGGGGGTCGGTCGTACAACCGTCCACCGCTACTTCCCGGAACGCTCCGACCTCCTGAACGCCTTGGGCTCCGACGTCCTCGACAAGATCGCCGCCGCCACCGACCGCGGCCGCCTGGACGACGGCCCGGCACTCGCGGCCCTGGAGCGGCTGTGCCAGGAACTCTTCGAACTGGGCGACCTCCTCACCCTCGTCTTCGACGAGTCACTGGCGGCCGCATGGAACTGGGAGGGCTGGGACGAGGACACCGACGCCGACCGCGCCCTCGCCGGCCTCATCGAACGCGGCCACACCGAGGGCGCCTTCGACCCCGACATGGACACCGACTGGATCGTGCAGGTCCTCTGGTCCCTGCTGTACGTGGCCTGGCAGCGCGGCCGCACAGGCACCGGCACCAAGCACGAGGCACTGACCCTGTGCCTGCACACCCTCCGCAAGACCGTCTCCTCGACGGGAGGCTAGGGGCCTAGGGGGGCCGGCGAGGCTGGGCGTGTGTCCGGGCAGGTCCGCGGCGCTGCCAGCCTCCTTTTACCGCCTACCCCCGCCCGTACAACTCCCCGTACGCCGGCCAGAGCCCGCCCGGCCCCTCCACCGACTCGGCGGCCCGTACCGCCCGCACGATCGCCCGCGTCACCAGATCCGCGCCCGCCGCGAGGATCTCGTTCAGGGCCAGCGGGTTCTCCGCCGCCAGCGGACGCGCTCCCGTGGCGAGCGCGAACACCGTGTCCCCGTCATTGAGCAGATGCACCGGCCGCACGGCACGCGCGATGCCGTCGTGCGCTGTCCCCGCGAGCTTCTGGGCCTGCGCCTTCGACAGATCCGCGTCGGTCGCGACCACGGCGAGCGTGGTGTTCAGCGGGGGAGTGCTGTTCTTCGCCGCGGCTTCGGCGAGCCGCGCCCGCGCCGCCTCGTGAACCTCCCTGGCCGGACAGCTCATACGCCCCTGCAGCAACTCCCCGTACAACGCCCCCGTCTCCGGCTCCACCACCGATCCCACCGCGTTGGCCACGACCAGCGCCGCCACCGTGACACCCGAATCGAGCACGACACTCGCGGTGCCGACCCCGCCCTTCATCATGCCGACGGCCGCTCCCGTGCCGGCGCCCACGCACCCCTCCCGCACGGGCGCGCCCGGCTCGCTCGCCGCCGCGGCCTCCACCGCCTCGCGACCGGTCGCCGCGTCGGGCCTGGCCCGGAAGTCGCCGCCCCGGCCCAGGTCGAAGACGCAGGCCGCCGGCACGACCGGCACCACCTGGAGCGGATCGGGCCCGACCCGCACCCCGCGCCCCCGCTCCTCCAGCCAGGCCATCACACCCGCCGCCGAGTCCAGCCCGTACGCGCTGCCGCCGGTCAGGACGAGTGCCTCGACCTTTTGCACCACGTTGCGCGGATCGAGCGCGTCGGTCTCCTTGGTGCCCGGCCCGCCGCCGCGTACGTCCACGGCCGCGACGGCGCCGCCCGCCGGGGCGAGGACGACCGTGGTACCGGTGAGCCAACCGTCGCCGGTCCGCGTGGCGTGCCCCACGCGCAGCCCGGTCACATCCGTCAGAGCGTCAACTGTCATGAGCCCAGTGTCGACCCACCTCACACCACGTCACGCGACCGAAGCACCCGCACTCGGACCCGAACCTGTACCAGCACCCGAATCCTCACCCGCACCCGCCACGTCCTCCCTCGCGGCCATCCGGGCGGTCAGTGTCACTCCCGCGGCCACTGACAGCGTCGACACGATCCCCGCCGCGAGCACCGCCCAGTTACCCAGGAACGTGCACGCGATCACTGCCAACGCCGTGGCGGGCAGCACCAGTTGCTGAACCGTGCCCACCTTGAAGTGGCGGGCGTGCAGCGCCCAGACGGTGAGGAGGAACAGCGCCGTCGGCAGTGTCACCGCGGCCGACGCGGCGAGCGTGGAGATGTGCGCCTTGCCCACCGCCTGCTCCACCGCGACCTCCAGTCCGGCTCCGATCGCCGCCGCCGAAGCGAAGATCAGGTAGTGGCCGTATCCCCACAGGAACGCCCTTCTGCTGGAGGTGAGATGGCCGTGGATCGGCACGACGAAATAGATCCACCACGCGGCGAAGATGATCAGCAGTCCGCCCGAGGCGATCGGGAGGAGCTCGCCCAGCGCGTCGTTCTCGTCCACGCCCGACTTCACGGCGACCGTGGCCGCGGCGATCGTCTCGCCCAGCACGATGATGGTGAACAGCCCGTACCGCTCGGCGATGTGGTGGGGGTGCCAGGAAGTGTTGGTCTCCTTCTCCGCGTACAGCGGTACGCACATCTCGGCGATCGCCATCACCAGGAACCACCACGGCCGGGCCGACTCCGGCAGGAGCAGCAGGCCCATCCAGCCGACCATGCAGAGCAGCACCCCGCCCCCGTACCTCAGTGCCATCCGCCGCTCGGCGCCCTCCGCGTTCCGGGCCGCTCGCAGCCACTGCGCGGACAGCGCCAGCCGCATGATCACGTAACCCAGCCAGACGACCAGGAAATCGTGGTCCTCGGAGGCCCGGGACACCCCGGCGGCCAGCACCAGCACGCCTGCGATCTGGATCAGCGTGACGACCCGGTACAACGCGTCGTCGTTGTCGTACGCCGACGCGAACCAGGTGAAGTTCATCCACGCCCACCAGATGGCGAAGAAGACCATCGCGTAGTTCAGGATGCCCTCCGCCGTATGCGCCTCGGCGACGGAGTGGACCAGTTGCACGCCCGCCTGGGCGATGGCCACGACGAAACACAGATCGAAGAAGAGCTCCAGTGGCGACGCGGCCCGGTGCTCCTCGTCGCGCCCGCGTGCGGTCATGCCGCGCAGCGGGCGACGGGCGACAGGGGTTTGGGAGGGGCGTGGCTCGGGTTCGGAAGCGGGTCTGGACGTCATGAGACCAAGCACAGCAGAAAACAGCCGAATATTCAGAAGCTCTCCGGGTCCTGAAGACCCCCGGGAAGAGCCAGGTCAGGCGAGGTGGGCGGGCGAGGGCGCGGAGGAGGAAGCGGGGGAGGGGGAGAGGGAGAGAGAACGGGCGAGGAAGGCGCCACCGTGTGCGGCCACGATCGAGGCTCTGGGCAGCGACCGGCGGCCAGGGGCTGCCGGGACCGTGTCCGACCGGCGGCCGAGGGGCGCCGGGACCGCCACCGTGCCCCGGATCAGGCCCGTCCCCCTGGCCGTACCCTGGAAGCATGAGCACTGTCCCCGATCCCGACCCCGCCGCCGAACCCCGTGACCCCAAGGCCGCGCTGGTTTTCGACGACCCGCTGAGCCGGCCGTCCGCGGACGACACGGACCGCGGGTGGGGCGAGCGGCCGGCCGGCGACAGCGCCGCGGACCTGGCCCGTTTCCTCGACGAGAAGCCGCCCCACCACCTCTGAGCGCCGCGGTCCCGGCGGACGGCAACCGCGGCCCGGTGGACAGCAACCGCGGCCCGGTGGACGGCAATCGTCCCCCGGACCCGGCGAACGGCGGTCGTTACTGCTCGTTGTGCCCCGCGCCGCGCTGCGCCACCAGGGCGTCGCGGATCTCCTTCAGGATCTCCAGCTCGGTCACCTCGATGACCTCGTGCGTGCCCTCCTTCGCCTTCTGGCGGGCCGCCTGCTTCGCCAGGTACTTGGACATGGGCAGCACCATCAGGAAGTAGACGACGGCCGCGGTGATCACGAAGGTCAGCGTGGAGCTGAGGACGGAACCCCACATGATCGGGATGCCGCTCGTCGCCGTTCCCGTCGCCTCGTCGAATTCGCAGGGGTCCTTGAGGCACGAGCTGTACCTGTTGAGGTCCTTGGTGCCGAAGGCACCCACCAGCGGGTTGATCATGCCCTTCACCACGGAGTTGACGATGTTGGTGAACGCGGCGCCGATGACCACCGCGACAGCCAGGTCGACGACATTCCCGCGCGTCAGGAAGGTCTTGAAGCCCTCCCAGACGCCAGGCTCCTTCTTCTTCTCGCTCACCAGGGAGCCCCTCTTCGGTCGTATGAGTCGTGGAACGATCAGCTCCGCAACCTACGTCAGGGCGTGGCAGGCCTGTCCAATTCCCTAACTCCAACGAGGGACTTGACAGCCAGACAGCGACTTTCCCGAGCAGGTTCAGCACAGGGTCACCGCCAGTCGTGAGGTCGCGCCGGCCCCGGCCAGCCGCGTCGCCGTCCCGCGCGGCACGGACAGGACGACCAGCGCTCCGCCCTCGGTCACACTGTCCGGCGCCTCGGGCACTGTCGTTACCCGCGCCCCGCGCGCGACCACCTGCGCGTCGCCCGCGCCCACCGCAGACTCCGCCGCCGCGACGACGTCGACCCGGTCTCCGGGCCGCAGCAGCTTCACCGTCGCGCCGTCGGCGATCCGCACCGGCGCCGTCACCATCTCGACCGGCCGCCGCTCGCGCACGGGATCGACCACCGGATGGGCCCGCGGTGGTCCGGTGTCCCGTGGTCTCGCGTCCTGTGGCCCGGCCGCCACCAGCGCCGCCGCCGTCACCGCGAGCCCCGCGGCCAGGGCCCGCCTCCGGTGCCGTACGAGCCGTCGCAGCTGACGGCGACCGCCGCGCACCCGCACGGGAGCGAAGTGCGGCACCTCGCACGTGCCGGGCGCGTCCGTGCCCAACGGGCGCGGGAAGGAGGACGGGAGGACCGAGGGGAAGGAAGCGGGGAGGAAGGAAGAGGGGGAGGGGGACGGATGGGGAGACGTATAGGAAGTCGGATGGGAGGAGAGATGCGACACGGGTACCACCGCCTGCGGTCGGAGATCGGCTTGCGACCTCAGACTGCGCTCCCGCGCCGAATCCCGCCGACGCCGGTGGACTACCGACCGGTTGTGGACAACTGGCTCACCCGAAAGTGAAATTCAGCCGTGGGATTCCGCCGTGGGATTCAGCGCCCCGACGGGAGATTCGACGCCCTACGGCAGCTCGAACCCCGGATCCATCCCGCCCAGCGCCGTCGTGCACAAGCAGTCCCGCGTCCCGTTCGCCGGCAGCCCCGCCACCGCGTCGAACAACACCCCGCGCAACCGGTCCACATTCGCCGCGAACACCTTCAGCACCTCCTCGTGCGAGACGCCCTCCCCGGTCTCGGCGCCCGCGTCCAGGTCGGTGACCAGCGTCAACGACGTGTAGCAGAGCTCCAGTTCACGGGCGAGCGCCGCCTCGGGATGCCCCGTCATGCCCACCACCGACCAGCCCTGGGCCCGGTACCACAGCGACTCCGCACGGGTCGAGAACCGCGGCCCGTCGATCACCACGAGCGTCCCGCCGTCCACCGGCTCCCAGTTCTGCCCGCGCGCCGCCGCCAGCGCGGCCTCGCGCCCGACGGGGCAGTAGGGGTCGGCCAGCGACACGTGCACCACGTTCGGCGCGCCGCCCCCGGGCAGCGGCAGCCCGTCGAAGTACGTCTGCGTCCGGGCCTGCGTACGGTCCACGAACTGGTCCGGCACCAGCAGCGTCCCCGGCCCGTACTCGGGGCGCAGCCCGCCCACCGCGCACGGCCCGAGCACCTGGCGCGCCCCGACGGAGCGCAGCGCCCACAGGTTGGCGCGGTAGTTGATGCGGTGCGGTGTCAGATGGTGGCCGCGGCCGTGACGGGGGAGGAAGGCGACCCGCCGGCCCGCGATCTCGCCGAGGAAGAGGGAGTCGCTGGGGGGCCCGTACGGGGTGTCCACCTGTATCTCGGTCACGTCTTCGAGGAAGGAGTAGAAGCCCGAGCCGCCGATGACGCCGATCTCGACGTTGTCCGTGTTCGCCATGACCGCACCCTAGCCGGGCCGGAAACGCCGAAGACCCTGTCGTCGTACGACGACAGGGTTCCGTAAGAAAGCTCCGTGCGAGAAAGCCTCAGGCGGCGTTGCTGCCCGAGGACGAGCTCGTGGACGACGACTTCGAGTCCGAGGAGGACTTCGAGGACGACTTCGAATCCGATGACGAGGTCGACGACGACTTCGAGTCGGACGACGAACCCGACGACTTCGAGGCGGCGGCCGGGGCGGGGCTGCTGCTCGACGACGAGCCGCGGCTGTCGTTGCGGTAGAAGCCGGAGCCCTTGAAGACGATGCCGACGGCGGAGAACACCTTCTTCAGGCGGCCACCGCAGTTGGGGCACTCGGTCAGGGCGTCGTCGGTGAACTTCTGCACCGCCTCGAGGCCCTCGCCGCACTCGGTGCACTGGTATTGGTAGGTCGGCACTGTGTCTTCCTCCTGGCACTCTCACTCAGTGAGTGCTAACGACGGTCTATACTGACGTATTCCGCGAGATCAGTCCACTGCCACCGGCACTCGGTGACCGATGCCACGTGCGACGGTCCGGCTCACGGACCGTGGTGCGAGCCGAGACCGCAGGGCCACCAGCGTCCCCAGGGCGAGCAGTGTGCCGCCCATCGGGACGAGGAATCCGGCGCCGTCCCAGAGGCGGTCCTCCAGTTGTCCGGCGATCGTGACGGCGGCCGCCTGCCCGAGTGCGACCGCTCCGGTCAGCCAGGTGAAGGCCTCCGTACGGGCGCCCGCCGGTACCAGTCCGTCGACCATCGTGTAGCCCGTGATCAGGGCGGGCGCGATGCACATGCCGACCAGGAGGCCTACTCCGGCGAGGACGAGCACGGAGTGGGCGGCCCACAGACCGGAGGCGGCCAGGGCCAGGGCCGCGTACCCGACGAGGAGGCGGCGGCGCGGGGCCACCTTCCAGGCGATCGCGCCGCAGACGATGCCGGAGAGCATGTTGCCCGCGGCGAAGGTCCCGTAGAGGACGCCGTTGAGGCCGGGCTCGCCGATCGACTCGCTGAACGCGGCGAGGGAGACCTGCATGCCGCCGAAGACGGCGCCGATGCCCAGGAAGGCCACGATCAGAACGCGTACTCCGGGGACGGACAGAGCCGAAGCGTGCTTCACGCGCGCGTGCCCGTCGAAAGCGACGGAGGGCTGGGTGCCGCGCTGGGCCGCGAACAGCAGACCGCCGACCAGGGTCAGCGCGGCCTCCGCGAGCAGGCCCGCGGCCGGGTCCACGGCGGTGCACAGCGCGGTCGCGAGCAGCGGTCCGAACACGAAGGTCAGCTCGTCCGTGACGGACTCGAAGGCCGCCGCGGTCGTCATGAGGGGCGAGCCCTGGAGCTTGACGCCCCAGCGGGCGCGGACCATGGGCCCGATCTGCGGAACCGAGGCACCGGTCGGGACGGCGGCCGCGAACAGTGCCCACAGGGGAGCGTCCGCGAGGGCCAGCGCGGTCAGTGAGAGGCCCGACAGGGTGTGTACGAGGACGCCGGGCAACAGGACCGCGCGCTGGCCGTGGCGGTCGGCCAGGCGGCCGGTGAAGGGCGCGAACAGCGCCATGGCGACACCGGTCACCGCGGCGACGGCGCCGGCGGTGCCGTACGAGCCGGTGGTGTGCTGCACCAGCAGCACGATGGAGAGGGTCAGCATCGCGAACGGCTGGCGTGCGGCGAAGCCGGGGAGCAGGAACGTCCAGGCGCCGCGCGTACGCAGCAGCTGTCCGTATCCGGGGCGGGAGGACACCGGGGTCCGGGCGGACTCCGAAGTGACCGTGGATGCCACGGCCCGTGCCTTTCTGCCGCCTGGTAGCGCGGCCCCTTTCACGGGGCTCGCCCCGTGCGGGGGGCGCCGAGAGCTGTCCTGTTGCGCGGAACTGCGGTAGATACCGGGTCGCCCTCTGCGAGGGCGCCGCGGCCGCCATACGGTCGCGCCAGCTCTGCGTCAGGCAGAGTTGGTTCGATCAAGGTATGCCTTGATGATACAGGGCTGAACGACCGTGCCCCTGTGAAAACCTGCACTCTCCCGATCGGCGCCTGCGAATACCCGGCTACCCGGCTACTCGGCAGATGCCCGCCGGAACTCCGTCTTCCGTCGATTGCCGGAGCTCAGTCCTCCGGGCCGTTCCCGCCCGTGCCCAGCCAGCCCGCCAGCTTGCCGCCCTGGCCGACCGCGCGCAGCCGCCGCTCGGCCGCGTCCCGGACCGGGTCCGTGGCCACCACGAGCAGTTCGTCGCCGCGTCTCAGTACGGTCGTGGGCAGTGGGACGAACGATTCTCCGTCGCGGACGACGAGCGTGACCGCGGCGCCCGCGGGCAGCCGCAGCTCGGCGACCTCGACGCCGTGCATCTTCGACCCCTCCGGGATCGCGACGGACAGCAGATGCCCGCGCAGCCGCTCCAGGGGCGCCGACTCGATGCCCAGGTCGGCGGCCTCCGTGGCGGACTTGCCCAGGTGCAGTTTCCGGGCCAGCCAGGGAAGGGTGGGCCCCTGGACGAGGGTGTAGGCGACGACCAGTACGAAGACGATGTTGAAGATCCGCCGGCTGTCCTCGACGCCGCTCACCATCGGGATCGTGGCCAGGATGATGGGCACGGCTCCGCGCAGTCCGGCCCAGGACATCAGGGCCTGCTCCTGCCAGCGCATACGGAACGGCAGCAGGGCGAGCACGACGCTCAGCGGACGGGCCACCATGGTCAGCACCAGCCCGATGACGAGCGCGGGCCAGATGTCGTCCCCCATCTCGTGCGGCGTGACCAGCAGGCCGAGCAGCACGAACATGCCGATCTGGGCGATCCAGCCGAGCCCGTCGGCGAAGCCGCGGGTGGCGGGCCAGTGCGGGAGCTTCGCGTTGCCGAGCACCACCGACGCCAGGTAGACGGCGAGGAAGCCGCTGCCGTGGGCCAGCGCCCCGGCCGCGTACGCCGTGACCGCGATCGCCATGACGGCGATCGGGTAGAGGCCCGAGGCGGGCAGTGCCACGTGCCGCAGGCCGTACGAACCGAGGAAGCCCACCGCGAGGCCGATGGCCGCGCCGATGGCCAGCTCCAGGGCGATCTCACCGATCAGCACGTACCAGTGCTCCACCGGACCGGCCATCGAGAACGACACGACGAGGATGACCACCGGGGCGTCGTTGAAGCCCGACTCGGCCTCCAGGATGCCCGTCACGCGCGCGGGGAGGGGCACTCTCCGGAGCACCGAGAAGACGGCCGCGGCGTCCGTCGAGGACACGACCGCCCCGACGATGAGCGCCTGCCGCCACTCCAGTCCGATCAGGTGGTGCGCCGCCGTGGCGGTGACGCCGACGCTCACCGCGACGCCGACGATCGCGAGTGAGGAGGCGGCCGGGAGTGCAGGCCTGATCTCCTTCCACTTCGTGCCGAGGCCGCCCTCGGCCAGGATCACGACCAGGGCCGCGTACCCAATGACCTGGGTCATCTCGGCGTTGTCGAAGTGGATGTCGCCGATGCCGTCCTGGCCCATGGCGACGCCGATGCCCAGGTAGACGAGCAGGCTGGGGAGCCCGCTGCGCGAGGAGATCCGAACCGCTGCCACCGCGACGAGCAGAACGAGCGAGCACACGAGCATGAGCTGGTTGAGGTGGTGGACAGTCAGCGGCTGTTCCCTTCTCGCCGTTCCGGATGGATCGGTTCAACTGTTTCATTGCTTGAACTACTTCATTACCTTACCTAACTCTTGACGCTTTCTTGACACTTCGCCCGTCAAGATCGAACTGCCGTCCGGCCGGGTTGCCGACTCCGCGTCAAGTGTGTGTGGGCCCTGCGCCTATGGTTGCTCCAGCGCTCAGTCAAATGGACAAGCCCGCCTGCCGCTCGCGTTAGGACAGCAAGGACAGCGATGCCCCCCAACACCACCGCCTCTTCCGGCCAGAAGCCGGGCAAGTCCGGCAGGAAGAAGGGGCGCAGAGCCCGTCTGTTCCTGATCGTCCTGGTTCTGGCCATCATCGGTGGCGTTGCCTTCGGCTCGTACTGGAGCATCAGCACCGTGCGCGCCTCCTTCCCGCAGACCAAGGGATCGATCACGCTCGACGGCCTCTCGGGCCCCGTGGACGTCAAGCGGGACAGCCACGGCATCCCGCAGATCTACGCCGCCACCGACGAGGACCTGTTCATGGCACAGGGCTACGTCCAGGCGCAGGACCGGTTCTACGAGATGGACGTACGGCGTCACATGACGGCCGGCAAGCTCTCGGAGATGTTCGGCAAGGACCAGGTCGACAACGACGAGTTCCTGCGCACGCTGGGCTGGCACCGGGTCGCGGAGGAGGAGTACAAGACCAAGCTCTCGGCCTCCACGAAGAAGTACCTCCAGGCATACGCCAAGGGAGTCAACGCCTACCTGAAGGGCAAGGACGGCGAGGACATCTCCCTGGAGTACGCGGCTCTTGGTTTCTCCAACGACTACAAGCCCCAGGAGTGGACTCCGGTCGACTCGGTGGCCTGGCTCAAGGCGATGGCCTGGGACCTGCGCGGCAACATGCAGGACGAGATCGACCGCTCCCTGATGACCAGCCGCCTCGGCCCGCAGCAGATCGCCGACCTGTATCCGGCTTACCCGTACGACCGGAACAAGCCGATCGTGCAGGAGGGCGAGTACAACGAGGTCACCGGGGAGTACGAGCAGAGCGACGGGGCCGGCACCGGCACCGCCGCCGGGACGCAGTCCGCGGCCGGTACCGGGCTCACGAACGACGCCGCGGCCCCCGACGGGCTGCAGAGCCAGCTCGCGGGCCTCTACAACGTGCTGGACGACGTCCCGACGGCCGTCGGTGTGAACGGCAACGGCATCGGTTCCAACTCCTGGGTCGTCGACGGCACGCACACCATCAGCGGCAAACCGCTGCTCGCCAACGACCCGCACCTGTCGCCCTCGCTGCCGTCGGTCTGGTACCAGATGGGCTTGCATTGCAAGGCCGTCTCCGAGAAGTGCCAGTACGACGTCTCCGGGTACACCTTCGCGGGCATGCCGGGCGTCGTGATCGGCCACAACGAGAACATCGCCTGGGGCATGACCAACTCCGGCGCCGACGTCACCGACCTGTACCTGGAGAAGCTCACCGGGAACGGCTACGAGTACGACGACAAGGTGCGGTCCTTCACCACCCGCACGGAGAAGATCAACGTCGCGGGCGGCGCGAGCAAGAGCATCGTCGTCCGGGAGACCAACAACGGACCGCTGCTGTCCGACCGCGACGACGAGCTGGTGAAGGTCGGCAAGAAGGCCACCGTCGACAGCGCGGCACCCGACCGCGGTGACGGCTACGCCATCTCCCTGCGCTGGACCGCCCTGGACCCGGGCACCTCCATGGACGCGGTCTTCGCGATGAACAGGGCCGCCGACTGGACGGACTTCCGCAAGGCGGCCGCCCTGTTCGACGTGCCCTCGCAGAACCTGGTCTACGCCGACACCGACGACAACATCGGCTACCAGCTCCCCGGCCGGATCCCGATCCGCGGCGAGGGCGACGGCTCGCTCCCGTCGCCCGGCTGGGACTCCAAGTACAACTGGGACGGCTACATCAAGCAGGCCGAGCTGCCCTACGAGTACAACCCGGAGCGCGGTTACATCGTCACCGCCAACCAGGCCGTCGTCGACAAGGACAAGTACCCCTACCCGCTCACCACGGACTGGGGCTACGGCACGCGCAGCCAGCGGATCTCCGACCTCATCGCGTCGAAGATCAAGGGCGGCGGCAAGGTCTCGACCGACGACATGCGCCAGATGCAGCTCGACAACAGCAGCGAGATCGCCAAGCTCCTGGTGCCCAAACTGCTCAAGATCGACGTCGAGGACAAGGACGTCCGCGAGGCGCAGAAGCTCCTGGAGGGCTGGAACTACACCCAGGACGCCGACTCGGCGGCGGCCGCGTACTTCAACGCGACCTGGCGCAACATCCTCAGGCTCGCCTTCGGCAACAAGCTGCCCAAGGAGCTGCGGGTCAAGGGCCAGTGCCTGAACGTCGAGCCGGCCGACTCCACCGGCCCCGTCGACGACGAGGACGACAAGGTGCGCGAGTGCGGTCAGCGCGACGCGGACAGCGCGCAGCCGGACGGCGGCGACCGCTGGTTCGAGGTGGTCCGCAAGATCCTCGACGACGAGGACAACGACTGGTGGTCGGCGCCCCGGACGCGTCTGGACAAGGCCGTCGACACCCGTGACGAGCTCTTCAAGCGGGCCCTCACGGACGCCCGCTGGGAACTGACCGCCAAGCTCGGCAAGGACATCGACACCTGGAGCTGGGGCCGGCTGCACCGGCTCTACCTGGAGAACCAGACCCTGGGCACCGAAGGCCCCGGCTTCCTGCAGTACATGCTCAACCGCGGCCCGTACAACCTGGGCGGCGGCGAGGCGGCGGTGAACGCCACGGGCTGGAACGCCGCGGGCGGCTACTCGGTGGTCTGGGTGCCGTCGATGCGGATGGTGGTGAACCTCGACGACCTGGACAAGTCCAAGTGGATCAACCTCACCGGCGCCTCCGGGCACGCCTACAGCTCGCACTACACCGACCAGACGAGCAAGTGGGTCAAGGGCGAGCTGCTGTCCTGGCCGTCCACGGAGCGGGCGGTCGACAAGGCCACGGCGGACACGTTGCTCCTGAAGCCCTGACGGGACGGGGTTCCCAAGCCCTGGGATCCTCGTAAGAACGGCCCTCCACGCGCGCGTGGAGGGCCGTTCGGCACGTAGGGAGCGGTCGGCGTCTACGTAGGGGGTCAGCGGAAGTGACGTACTCCCGAAGGGGTCACCACCGCGTGCACCGGCCGGTCGTGCGGCTCCTCGGGGACGCGGTCGACCACTTCGGAGTCGTACAGCAGCACCACCAGGGCCGGATCCGCGCCCGCCCGGTCGAGCCGCGCGAGCACCCGGTCGTACGATCCTCCGCCGCGGCCGAGCCGCATCCCGCGCCCGTCCACGGCCAGGCCCGGCAGCAGCACGGCATCGGCCGCGAGTACGGCGTCCGGGCCCAGGCGCTCGCCCGCGGGCTCCAAGAGGGCCATTTTTCCCCGGTGTCGGACGCGGACGAGCGAGCCCTCCCCGTCGTACGCGCCCCAGTCCAGGTCGTTGTCCGCCAGCAGCACCGGCAGCAGGACGCGCACCCCGCGCGCGTGGAGGGCGTCCAGGAGCGCACGAGTGCCCGGCTCACTCCCCACGGAGACGTACGCCGCCACCGTGCGCGCGTGCGCCAGTTCGGGCAGATGCAGGGCGCGGGCGGCGAGTGCTGCCTCGGATTCCCGCACGTCATCGGCCGTCAACCGGCTTCTCACCGTGAGGAACCCCTGCCGCAACAATCGTTTGCCAGACTCTGGTTCGGGCCCCAGGTGGCTCATAGGTTCTGTCCGTATCCTTGGTAATGCGCTCATATGAGAGTGAATTATCCGGAGCCTCAGATTCCCTACCAAGGCACCGGATATGGTGTCGGGCATGACTCAGGCACACCCCAGGATCAACAAGGCTGTCATCCCCGCAGCAGGCCTCGGCACCCGGTTCCTGCCGGCCACCAAGGCGACTCCCAAGGAGATGCTGCCGGTCGTTGACAAGCCGGCGATCCAGTACGTGGTCGAAGAAGCCGCCTCCGCCGGCCTCGACGACGTCCTCATGATCACCGGCCGCAACAAGCGGCCCCTCGAGGACCACTTCGACCGCAACTACGAGCTGGAATCGGCCCTTCAGAAGAAGGGCGACGCCGGCCGGCTCGCCAAGGTGCAGGAGTCCAGCGACCTCGCCACCATGCACTACGTGCGCCAGGGCGACCCCAAGGGCCTCGGCCACGCCGTGCTGTGCGCCGCCCCGCACGTCGGCCACGAGCCGTTCGCCGTGCTCCTCGGCGACGACCTGATCGACCCGCGCGACCCGCTCCTCAAGCGCATGGTCGAGGTCCACGCGCAGTACGGCGGCAGCGTCATCGCGCTCATGGAGGTCGAGCCCGAGCAGATCCACCTCTACGGCTGCGCGGCCGTCGAGACCACCCAGGACGGCGACGTCGTCAAGGTGACCGGCCTCGTCGAGAAGCCCGACCCGGTGGACGCCCCCAGCAACTACGCGATCATCGGCCGCTACGTCCTCGACCCGCACATCTTCGACATACTCCGCAAGACCGAGCCCGGCCGCGGCGGCGAGATCCAGCTCACCGACGCCCTCCAGCAGCTCGCCGACGACGAGAAGGTCGGCGGACCCGTGCACGGCGTCGTCTTCAAGGGCCGCCGCTATGACACCGGGGACCGCGGCGACTACCTGCGTGCCATTGTCCGACTCGCGTGCGAACGTGAAGACCTGGGCCCGGACTTCCGGACCTGGCTTCGCAGTTACGTCACCGAGGAGATGTAGCAACTTGAGCAGCGCCGCGACCCGTGTCACCGGCCAGGACCACCTCTGGTCGGTGTCCGAGCACCTGGAGGACATCCTCGCCACGGTCCGCCCCCTCGAACCCATCGAGCTGCAACTCCTCGACGCCCAGGGCTGCGTCCTGGTCGAGGACGTCACGGTGCCGGTCTCCCTGCCGCCGTTCGACAACAGCTCGATGGACGGGTACGCGGTCCGGGTCGCCGATGTCGCGGGCGCGAGCGAGGAGTACCCGGCCGTTCTCACGGTCGTCGGCGATGTGGCGGCCGGCCAGGCCGAGCTGCTCCACGTGGGCCCCGGCCAGGCCGCCCGCATCATGACGGGCGCCCCGCTGCCGCCCGGCGCCGAGGCGGTCGTCCCCGTGGAGTGGACCGACGGCGGTCTCGGCGAGGGACCCGTCTCCGGAATGCGCGCCCACAGCGCGTCCCCCGAGAGCGCCTCCGGCCAGGTACAGGTCCACCGCCCGGCGCAGGCACGCGCGCACGTGCGGGCCGAGGGCAGCGACGTGAAGGCCGGCGACCGCGCCCTCTCGACGGGCACCGTCCTCGGCCCGCCGCAGATCGGCCTGCTCGCCGCGATCGGCCGCGGCACCGTCCGGGTGCGCCCGCGCCCGCGCGTGGTCGTCCTGTCCACCGGCAGTGAACTCGTCCAGCCCGACGAGGAGTTGGGCCCCGGCCAGATCTACGACTCCAACAGCTTCGCGCTGTGCGCCGCCGCCCGTGACGCCGGCGCGATCGCCTACCGGGTGGGCGCGGTCGCCGACGACGCAGAGACGCTCCGCTCCACCATCGAGGACCAGCTCATCCGCGCCGACCTCGTGGTCACCACGGGCGGCGTCAGCGTCGGCGCGTACGACGTCGTCAAGGAAGCCCTCTCCCACGTCGGCGACGAGGACGAGGAGGGCAGCGGCGTCGAGTTCCGCAAGCTCGCCATGCAGCCCGGCAAGCCCCAGGGCTTCGGCTCCATCGGCCCCGAGCACACCCCGCTGCTCGCGCTCCCGGGCAACCCCGTGTCGTCGTACGTCTCCTTCGAGCTGTTCGTGCGCCCCGCGATCCGCGCCCTGATGGGCGTGGACGACATCCACCGGCCCACGACCAGGGCGACCCTCCGTACGGACAAGGCACTCACCTCGCCCGCCGGACGCCGTCAATTCCTGCGCGGCCGGTACGCGAACGGGGAAGTGACCCCCGTCGGCGGCGCCGGATCGCACCTCGTCGCGGCCCTTGCGCACGCCGACGCGCTGATCGTGGTCCCGGAGGCCGCGGAGTCCGTGGAGCCCGGCACCGAGGTCGAAGTGGTCCTGCTCGGCTGAGGGCCCCGACTTGGGCGTACCCTGTCGCGGACAACAGGCCCGACCGGGAGCGCCCCAGCGATGAGTACGCAGGACCGACTGACCCACATCGACGAGGTGGGCGCTGCCCGCATGGTCGACGTGTCCGAGAAGGACGTGACCGCCCGCACCGCACGGGCCAGCGGCCGCGTCCTGGTCTCGCCCCGCGTGATCGAGCTGCTGCGCGGCGAGGGGGTACCGAAGGGCGACGCCCTCGCCACCGCGCGCATCGCGGGCATCATGGGCGCCAAGCGGACGCCGGATCTGATCCCGCTCTGCCACCCGTTGTCGGTGTCGGGTGTCAAGCTTGATCTGTCGGTCGCGGACGACGCCGTCGAGATCCTGGCCACGGTGAAGACCACCGACCGTACGGGTGTCGAGATGGAGGCCCTCACCGCGGTCAGCGTGGCGGCTCTCACCGTGATCGACATGGTCAAGGCGGTCGACAAGGGGGCGGTCATCACGGACGTACGGGTCGAGGAGAAGACGGGCGGCAAGTCGGGCGACTGGAGCCGGCCATGACGGCCCCTGTCGAGCCGCCGGTCGGCGGTGCGCCGACCGCTCCGTACAGCGCGCTCGTGGTGACGGCCTCGAACCGCGCGGCGGCGGGGGTGTACGAGGACAAGGGGGGCCCCTTGATCGCGGAGGGGCTCGCACGGTTCGGCTTCGCCGTCGACGGACCGTGGGTGGTGTCCGACGGGGACCCGGTCGAAAACGTCCTGCGGGTGGGCGTCCAGGCCGGGTACGACGTCATCGTGACCACCGGTGGAACGGGGATCTCACCCACCGACCGCACACCCGAGGCCACCGGACGCGTCATCGACTACGCGGTGCCGGGCATTCCGGAGGCCATCAGGGCGTTCGGAAGGGAGAAGGTGCCGACGGCGGCGCTGTCCCGCGGGCTCGCCGGAGTCGCGGAACGGACACTGATCGTCAACCTGCCGGGTTCCACCGGCGGCGTCCGGGACGGTCTCGCCGTCCTGGAGCCTCTGCTGCTCCACGCCGTCGACCAGATCCGCGGCGGCGACCACTCCAGACCCAGCGGCAGTGGGGGTGCGAGCTGAACAGCCCATCCTGGCCGGTCGAGCTGGTGGACGGTGACGTCGTCCTCCGGCCCATAAGGATGCGCGACCAGCGCGCCTGGCGCGAGGTCAACCGGCGCAACCGGGACTGGCTGCGCCCCTGGGAGGCGACCATTCCGCCGCCCACGCCCAGTGGACCGATCGCCCACCGGCCGACGTACCGCCAGATGGTCCGGCACCTGCGCGCCGAGGCCAACGCGGGCCGGATGCTGCCGTTCGTCATCGAATACCAGGGGCGGCTCGTCGGGCAGCTGACGGTCGCCGGGATTACCTGGGGCTCGATGTGTTCGGGTCATGTCGGGTACTGGGTGGACGAGGCGGTGGCCGGTCGCGGAGTGATGCCGACGGCCGTCGCGCTCGTGTCCGACCACTGTTTCCGCGGGGTCGGACTGCACCGCATCGAGGTCTGCATTCGCCCCGAGAACGGGCCAAGCCGACGGGTCGTGGAGAAACTCGGATTCCGCGAGGAAGGCCTTCGTCCACGGTATCTTCACATCGACGGAGCCTGGCGTGACCATCTCGTCTTCGCGCTCACGGCCGAAGAGGTGCCCGAAGGTCTGCTGGCCCGCTGGCGACGGACAAGTTCGCGGAACACGTCCGAAAACTCACCGCGGGACAGGCCATGGAACACCGCGTAACATCGCGTAAATGAAATAAGTGTTCGAAAATGATCGGTGATCGACCGTCCTCGGGCATTAATTTCGCGCTCCCGGTGACCTGTTGATCGCATCGGTCACAAAAAAAGCTCGAAATATCAGCCAGATCGTGCGACACACCGACTCAATTGGCAGATGGCCTCACGCAAACCCCTCTACCGTGTGAGGCGTGAGCAGCAGCGGCCTCATCTACGCAGTCATCGTCGGGGCCTGGGCCGCCTACTTGGTGCCAATGTGGCTCCGTAGGCAGGACGAGCTGAATGAGGCCCGTCCGACGGAACGCTTCAGCACCGCCATCCGGCTTCTGTCCGGAAGGGCGGGTATGGAGCGCCGATACGCCAAGGACCTGCGGGCGCGCTCCGCCGAAGAGGGGGAGCAGCACGCCGACCCGGGCGGCGTCACCGACTCGGTGGACGTCCGGGCCTTCGCCATGCCTCCGACGCGGCGCGAGGTGCGGGCCGACGTCGAGGACGTCCGTGACGCACCTGACGTCCGGGGCGGCGCGCGGGATGTTCGCGACGGCGCGCGGGACGGGCGCGATGCGCGGGACGCACGTGACGTACGCGGTGGCGCGCGGGCCGACGCGCAGGCGCAGGCGCAGCCCGCGACGAAGCAGGCATCCAGGGCGGTGCCGAAGCCGGGCTCCCGGGCCGCGGGCAAGCCGGCGCCGAAGGCGGGCCGGGCGGCAGGCGGCAGGCCGGTGCCCAAGCAGGGCGGCAAGCGGTCGTCGAACGGGTCGTCCGCGCAGTCCGCACAGTCCCCCGCACGGCGGGCCGCCGCGGCGGAGGCGGCGGCGCGCGCCCGGCGCTCGAAGGTGCTCGCGCGCCGACGGCGTACGACGGTTGTCCTCTTCCTCGCCTTCACGCTCGGCGCGATCGTGGCGGCCGTCGGCGGGCTCGCGTTCCTGTGGGCGCCCGGGGTGCCGGCCGTGATGCTGAGCGTCTACATCGCGTATCTGCGCTCCCAGGAGCGCCGGAGGTTCACGTACGTGATGGACCGTCGGCGGGCCGAGGCCGCGGCGCAGCGGCTGCGGGAGCGGCAGTCGAGGCGGCGGCCACCCGCCGAACCGGGCACCGCGGACGAATCGGAGGACGGACCCGGGGCGAACACCGATCCCGGCCTGTCCGCCCTCGCCGCCGACCGCCGCGCCCTCGTCGAGCAGACCGACCACGCCGAGTGGGTCGACCAGCAGCGCGAGCGGCACCGCGGTCCCGCGCGCGGCGACAGCTGGGACCCCGTGCCGGTGCCGCTGCCGACGTACGTGACCGCACCGGTCGCCCCGCGCGCCACGTCCGACGTCGACCTGGGCGCGCCCGACGCGTGGAGCTCGGCCCGTTCCAGCACGGTCGAGCCGGCCGCCGAACACCTGGCGGCCGAGGCGACGGCTCCGGCGCCGGACGACGAGTCGGGCGATCCCGACGCGGACGACACCTCGGACGACGCCGCGGACGCCCGGCGCGCGGCCTCGGCCCGCCGCGCCCGCGAGCGCGGCCGCACGCCCCTCTTCGACCAGTACGAGGACGGCGACCGGCCGCGCGCCGCCAACGAGTGACGGAACCCCAGGAGCCTTCCGGGGCGCCCGCGGTAGCCCCCGCGACACCCCGTCGGATGCCCCACCCTGACCAGCGGGACAGCCGCCGGGAACGGATTTCCAAGCACCCGGAGGGGGATGCTAGAGTTTCACTCGTGGCAAGGGCCTGTGGCGCAGTCTGGTAGCGCACCTCGTTCGCATCGAGGGGGTCTGGGGTTCAAATCCCCACAGGTCCACCGCAAGCCGTTCACGAGTTAGCTCGTGAACGGATCACGAGATCCCGTCCAGCTCACAGAGTTGGGCGGGATTTCTTGGTTTTGAGGCTTGGTTCGGCACGGATGCCGCTTCGGGAAGCCCCGGGCGGCGCCGTGGATGCGTCGAGTGGAGCGTGCGATGGGTGCGCGGGCATGCCGAAGCGGCCGCGGGACCGGAGTGCTGGTGGTCCCACGGCGCGGTGGTGTGGCTTCGTTCGCCCCGATCCGCCTTCTACGTTCTCGGAGTTTCGGACGGCGGTATGGTGACGTCGCTCTCGTTCGGTGGGGTCGTCGCCCTGTACGGGTCAGGTGTCTCGGGGATGGTGCCGATCGTGTAGCGCTCTGGCTTCCAGAGGTGCCGTGTGCGGAGGAAGGACTCGATGCTCCTCAGGTTCTCGACCATGAGCTGAACGGCGGCCAGGAGGGTCTGGGCGACGCGGCCGCGGCTTTGGCGTCGTTCGCGGGAGTGCAGGAACGTCTCGACGTTCTTGGCGCGGCCGTTGAGGCCCTCGACGTGACTGCGGAGGCTGCGGAACGTGCGTTGCCAGGCTGCCCGGCCCCAGGGCAGGTCTTGGCGGAGCTTGGACATGATGTCGGTCGGCACGGTGATCGTGGACTGCTGGCAGATGGCGGGGCGCCGGTGTGCCGGATCGTCCGGCGGGCGTACGGTCGGGCGGGCTCCGGGGTGCGCGCGTCGGGCGCGCGGGTTGTCCAGGTCGACGGTGTGCGAGGTCCGGGTGGGACGCTGAGGTTGGCCCCGATGGCATCGGTTGCGAGCGGCCGTGGTGTCGCGCTCCTGGGCCCAGGGGCAGCTGACGCGGGGGTTGGTGCCGGCGGCGGGGCACTGCCGGCGTTCCAGGCCGCGTTCGTCGGCGGACTGTTTGAGGGGCAGGACGTAGGGATCCGCGTCGAGCATGCGGGGCAGCAGTTCTTCTCTTTCGGTGCTTCCCTTGGCCGCGGACATCTTGTGGTAGCCGTTGATGATCCGCTGTGGAGTGTGGGGACAGAGCAGTTCACCGGCGATGGCGATGGTGCCCTCGACGGCGTTCTTGTCCTTCTTGACCATGGTGGTCTTGTAGTCCAAGACCAGGCGGTAGCCGAGGGCGCGTACGGGGTCGTGGAAGTTCTCGACCTTGGCATCGGAGTAGGCGAGGTCTCCGGCGATGAAGCCCTTGACGGGCCAGAGGTGTTGGACGATCTCCAGCAGCCGGACGGCTTGCTGACCGATTTCCTTGCTGGGGGCGTGGACGGCCATGCCCATGCACAACTGGGGGTAGCGGCCGGCGAGTTCGGGGTCGGAGTGCCCCGCCACCAGCAGGGTGGCGCTGTAGCCGAACGTCTGGTCTCCACCGCCGGAGACGTGCCAGCCGGCGCTCACTTCGAGCGAGGCGTGCCTTTCGGTGGGCTTCCGGGCCCAGGTGGCCACGGCGGTGGCGTCCACCGACAGATCACCGTTCCAACCGTTCATGAGGCCGCGGGCGATGGCGATGCGGACGGGGGTGAGGACGAGGCGGTTGGCGATCCGGGAGAGCACGGGGGTGACGTCCTGGCCCTTGGGGTGTGTCCAGGCCCGATGGTACGGCTCTGTTTCGTGCGGGAGCATGCGGGTGCGCCGGTCGTGCCGTGCAGGGTCCAGCAGGGTAGTGATGCGGGACCAGGCATCGTAGAAGCGTTTCGCGGAGGCGCGCGTGGCGTCGATGTCTGTGGCGTCGACCCTCTTGAGTCCGAAGTATTTCAACCATGGCTTGCGCAGGCCGAACTGCATGCACTCCCAGGCGTCGTCGATGTTCGTGCTCCGTTTCTCCCTGGCGGCCAGGAGCAGGCCGACCAGGACGGTTTCGGCGGGCAGGCCGCGTGGTCCGGGCCTGGAGGCTTCCAATGGCGCGAGTTCGTCGAGGACTCCGCTGGCCCGGACCAGGCCGATGATCTGCCGGACGTGGCGATCGTTGATCTTGGAGGGGTGCGGTGATGGCATCGGCCTGCGCGCTGCACGCTTGTGGGTCATGCCCAACCCCGCAGCAGGCGGACGGCAGCGTCGTCGGAGATTTCCGGTACCCACGCCAGGTACGGGGCGAGGGCCGCGGCGGACTTCAGGCCGGCTGCCTTGGCGATCAGGTCTGTGGGGACGTGGTCGCGCAGCAGGGACACGATCCAGGTCGCACGCAGGCGTCGCATGTCCGGAACGGGGACTTTGCGGTCGCCGGGCTTGTTCCTGGCGACCCAGTTGCTGATCGCGTTCTTGGGCCGCTCGACCTGGCGGTCCGGGGCGTAGAGGTAGCGGTTGCCGGCTCTGCGGGCGAGTTCTGCCAGCGCTTGCTCCCAAAGCGAACGGCAGACGACCAGGCGGTTCGTGCCAGGTACGCGGACGACGACCGCGTCGCTCGGCAGAACGTGGACGTCGGTCCCGCGGACTGCAAGCATCTCCGACGGGACCAGGCCACAGCCGGCACCGAGCGCGAGCATGGCACGGGCGTTGCCCCGGCCGGTCGGGGTGGGCGGGAGATTGCTGGACCAGACATCCAGACGGGTGAGGTCGCTGGTGCTGTAGGGCTCGGCGCCCGAGCGGTCCGCTCGCAGGTGGGGCCGTGCCGGCTCGCCACGCTCCACCCATACCAGGGCTTCGCGGACGCGGCTCAGCAGTGCCGCGTACGTCTGGCTGGAGCCGCCCTTCAGCCCAGTGTCGGTCAGCACGTAGCGGGTGATGGTCGACTGCTCCAGCCACACGGCTGGGTCACGCGGTACGCCCGCCTGCTCGGCGTTCACGGCGAGCATGGCCACCACCCGCAGGACCGTGGTCAGCGGGTACGGGACGTGGTCGGCGACCGTCGCGACAAGCATCCGCACGCCGTCGGCGACCGCCTCCCACTCGGGCGGCGCGTCTTTGGGTCGGTACCGCAGGATCGCATGGCTCATCTCGGTCTCCAGCACGGCATGCCACGAATACCGGCTAATCAAATAGCCGCCTTTCTGGACATAGTGCACGTCGACTTGGAGGAACGCATCCCGATGCCCGGTGGCACGCACCGCAGTACCGCCCCGAGGGACCTTGCCCCAGATCCGGACCTGTGGCCCCACGCGCCGCTGCCCGGACAGCTGCAGGCCCAGGTCGTCCAGGCCATCGCGCGTGCCCTGGAGCGCGAGATGGAGCGGCAGGACCTGAGCCTGCGGCAACTGGGGCTGCGCAGCGGAATCAACCGGCAGGTCATCACGAACCTGCTGCGGGGAGACAGCTGGCCCGATGTCGTCACCGTGAGCCGTCTGGAGGATGGTCTCGGGGTGCCGCTGTGGCCGGGGGCGACGAGCCGGGCTTCGGCCGTCGCGGGAGTCAATTAGTGACACGTAAGCCTTCTTTCCGCCCATCCCTCTGTGGGAGGGCACGGGGAAATCGGCCACGCGCCCCCGAGGGGAGACGATCTCTACTACCCTCGGGAGTACGTGAACCATGATCAGGGGCGCGTGCGGTGCCGCCGGGTTGCCCCCCGGCGGCACCATCCCCTGACTCAAGTGATCAGGGACGACATGCTCGTTAGGCGGCCTCCGATTCCGTGGCCGTGCGGGCGATCTCGTAGGCGCCGCGGTCGACCCTGACGGCCAGCCCCTTCGTGACCAGCCGGTTCAGTGCTGATCGGGCGTCCTCCGACGGTCGCTTCGAGCGCCCCAGGTGGTGGGTGAGTCCCTGGGCGTGCAGCTTCAGCACGGCCTCTGCGACCTCCCCCGCGCGCAGCGGTTTGTCGGAAGTGGCCAGCAAATCCAGGACCAGGTCCGGCAGGGACGGACCGTCTTGGGGTGCCTCTTCTGATGCGTCCGGCGGCTGAGGTTCGGCGTCTGGGTCCGGCGTGGGTTCGGTGTCGTCAGGAGCAGGCTCCTGCTCGGACTGCTCCGGCGAGACACCCAGATCTGGCAGCGATTCCAGAAGAGATACGTAGAGGCCCTCCAGGCGGGCGAAGCGCACCTCGCCATCGGCGAGTTCGGCTCGCATCGCGCAGTTGGCGTTGAACTGTGCCGTCTTCTGCTCGTGCACCAGGGCCAGGGTGTCCAGCACAGAGGTATGCGTGCCTGATTCCTGCGCCATGGTTCTCTCCCGCATCATGAGCAACATCAACAAGGCGCAAGCGTAGGGGAGTTGCCTGCGGGTGCGACACAAGATCGATGAATTCGGGTGGAGAAAAAGAGCCTGCTGGTCCAGGCCCAGTGGCGTTTGCCAGGAGTGCTCCGTTCCGCGCCGGGCTCTTTCGCCTCTGCAGGCTTGCGGAGCCTTGCCGGGTTCCCAGTAGTTCTCGCCGAAAAAACAACGCTATTAACCTCGATTCGTCAGCAGGGTTCGGTGGTTGACCTGCTCGGCAGTTCGCCCGCAATGTCCTCGGGCTGTTCGAGGTGGGCCGTCGCGTGACGCCGCGGGTGTGCCGGGTTCCACAGGCCCGGAGTGCTGCCGGTCTTCTCCTTCCTGGTCCTTGTCGCGGCAGTGCCCGGCTGTCAGGTGACAGCAGGGAGGGCGGTGAGCCGCTGCCAGAAGGTGGTGAACGCTTGGGCCCAGGGCCAGGTCGCGTCGATGCGCAGCCATCGGCGGCGGGCGTGGTCGGCGAGGCGGGCGGGCAGGTGGTAGAGGCGGAAGCGCATGGTCTTGGGCTCGGCGTTGGCCAGGCCCTCGACGTCGTGCAGGGCCAGCAGCCGCACCCAGGCGTCGAGATCACTGGCGAGGTTCGCGGTGAGCATCCAGCCGTGGTTCACTTCCCAGAATGCGGAGGGCAAGTTGTCCAGTCCCGTCGCCTTGTTGGTGCGGACCCGGTCCTCGACTCCGGCGTGCGAGCGGTGCAGTACGTCCAGGAACTGGCTGTGGCCCGAGCCGGTGATGCCCCACATGTGACGGATGTTGGTGGCGGTGATGCAGTAGCGCCAGCCAGTCTTCTTCTCGAAGGCGGTCAGTTTCTTCGGGTGCCGGCGAGTGGGCCTGACGCGGCGCACGATCAGCCGCATGCCCTCCGGCCAGCCCTCACGGGTGTTCAGCCCGGTCAACTCGGCGACGAAGTAGCCCTCTTGGAGGCTGCCGTCCTGGTGCAGGGAGGTCTCCCAGGCGCTTTTGGGTAGCTTTGCGATGGCCTTCTCGTCGTCTTTGGTGATTGTCCAGCCGACTGTGTAGCGGACCGTGCGCCGCGTGGTGTTCAGCGCTTCGAGGTGTTCCAGTAGCCCGTGGGTGGCTCCGGCCACCCGGATGAGGATCTTCGCGGCCGAGGAGCCGGGGATCTGGGCGAGGGCGTCGGTGAGCACCGTGATGTGGTCGGCCACCGTGTTCGCTCCGGCATTCCCCGAACGCAGGCACATGGCCAGGGACTCGGTGGTGTTCGCGCACCACACGGCCAGCGGATGAAACCCGAACGTCTTTTTGAAGGTGACCGCTGCCCCCACCTTCTTGGACGCGGACGTGATGATGGTGGCGTCGATGTCGATGACGATCCAGCCGGTCAGCCGCTTGCCCGCCACGACCAGCCAGGGGAAGCCGCCCGGCCGCAGATGCAGCAGACTCCACACATGTCGGCGCACCCGGGCTCGTGCCTTCGCAATCTTCGCCAGGACTGTCTCGTCGAGCGCGCCCAGGGTGCGGCGAACGGTGGAGTCCGATGCCGACGGCCCGAACAACGGCCGGTGATGAAGCTGGAGTTGTTCGGCCTCCGACAGGTTCACCGCCCCGAGCGCGATCGCGACGGCCAGGTGCACCAGCACGCCCGCCCGCCCGTTCCCGCCAGCCGACCGCTGTGCTGGACGGTAACTCCTTCGCCAGTGCCCCGGTGAGCCCTGTGCGGTCCGCGCACCGGCGCAGCAGCACCGCACCGGCATGCTCGATCAGTTTCTTCCCGGGTCTTCAAAGTTGAGCGGTGCGCTTCGGGTGTGTGCTGACTGAACGTCACGGTCCGTGATAGGTGGGGTGGTTGTCGGCCCTGGATGCAGGACACCCGTGGTCCTGGGTGATCATTTCTGTTCTCTACACAGAATCATCCTCTGGGAGCCACGGGCTTGGTCAACGATACGACGTTGCTGCTCGACCTCGACGGGGTGTCCGTCATACGGGTCGAGCGGCTTCAGTGCGGTGGGCGCCGGGTCCACCTGGCCACGGCGGATGCCTCGGCCCGGGCCTGCCCGGTCTGCGGGGTCTTCTCGTCCCGGATGAAAGGCTCCGCGACCACCCGGCCCCGGGATCTCCCTTGCGGCGAGCGCGGGCTGGAGTTCGTGTGGCACAAGCGGCGCTAGTGGTGCCCGCGAGCCGGCTTGCCCTCGCATGTCGTTCCCGAGCAGATCCCGCAGATCCCGGCCGGCAAGCGGCTGACCGGGAGGCTGCGCAGTGCGGCCGGGCGCCGGATACGGGATGCCGGCTCAATAATCGTCCAGGCCGCCCGCGATCTGCACCTGTCCTGGCCGACCGTGATGGACGCCTTCAAGGCCGCCGCCCGGCAGGTCGTCGAAGCACCGCTGCCGGAGGTCGAGGTGCTGGGCATCGACGAGACCCGGCGCGGACGGCCCCGCTGGGAACAGAATCCCGACAGCGGCAAGTGGCAGCTGACCAGGGACCGGTGGCACACCGGGTTCGTCGACGCACACGGCGTCGGTGGCCTGCTCGGCCAGGTCGAGGGCCGCACCGTCGCTGACGTGCTGGCCTGGCTCGCCACCACACCCCTGACCTGGCGCAAGAACATCCGGCACGTCACCATCGACATGTCGTCCACCTACCGTGCCGCCCTGCGCACCGGCCTGCCCCACGCCACCGTTGTGGTCGACCACTTCCACTTCGTGCAGCTCGCGAACAAGGTGCTGTCCCTGGTGCGGCGCCGCACCACCGCCGAAATCCGCGGGCGACGCGGACGCGCCACCGACCCGGAATGGAAGGCTCGCAGGCGCCTGCTGCGCAACCGTGAGGACCTCACCGACGAGCAGTTCGCGACCATGTGGAACCCGCTGCTGGACGAGGGGAAGATCGGCCAGACGCTGCTGACTGCCTGGATCGCCAAGGAAAGCCTGCGCACCCTCCTTGCCCTGGCCCGCACCGGCGCCGACCGCCACCGCATCGGCCAGGCCCGCTACAAGTTCCTCACCTGGTGCGCGGACGCCGACATCCCCGAAGTGCGTACCCTCACCGCCACCGTGGACCGCTGGTGGAACGAGATCGCCGCGTTCATCGCCGCGTTCATCGACACCGGACACAGCAACGCCAAAAGCGAGGGCATCAACCGCGTGATCAAACTCGTCGCCCGCGCCGCCTTCGGGTTCCGCAACGCCACGAACCAACGACTACGCACACGCTGTGTCACCACCCGCCGAGCCCGCGGACATCTCCGAACCGCTCAACTTTGAAGACCCCTCTTCCCGTCAGCCACCACGGGCAGCCGACGGTCCCACCCTGTACTCTTGCTCACCAGATTGGTGCCCTGATTCTTGCAGCGGATACGACGTAGACACTCGCATCCTTGCAGTTCAGCGGCACTATTCTGCTATCGGGGCGTCAGGTCACCCAATTCCGCTGAATATCCAGGGATAACTGCGTGGTCGCACCACGGCCCGCGTAGCTAACTACCGAAGTGCAAGGGCCCGTTGATGTCCCGCGCCTGGACCACCGCCCCCTGGATCGTGCCCCCGGAGATCTCGTTGTGCACGTCGCCCGCCCCGGTCGACGTGCCATCGAGGGCCTCCGCCTCCCGACGCCAGGTGTCGAGCGCCTGGGCGAAGGCGGGGTCTTGCTGGGCGCGCAACGCGAGCACGTCGGTCAGTTCCCTGGCCCGCGTCGGACTGTCGGCAGCCTCGGTGAGAGACGCCAACTCGCCCTCGCCGCGCGGCTCTCCGACCGTCGGCCGACGCCGGACCAGATCCCGCAGCGACGCCCAGATCTGCTGACCGGCGGCACCCGCCGTACCTCCGGCTAGGGCCATGAGGAGTTCAGGTGCGATGGGGTCCACGGACACCCTCCCCTGTATTCCTTTCGGACTCCGTGATCCACAGTGGTTTGCCGTCGCCGCATGAGACGAGGAGTCCGTCGGTTGGTTCAAGGCTGGTGCGTTTCACATGAAGCCAGGTGTCGCCCACCTGGGCAAGGGGGCGGTCGGGCGATCGCATGAAGCGATGCGTCCTGACCTGGTCGTGGATCGTACGGGCGCTGTCCGACCAGCGGATGACGGAGAACTCCGCTTCCATGAACCCCGCGTAGCTGGCCGCCGAGTCGTTCTGTGGCTCGCCGGCATGGCCAGCCGCCACCCGGTCCAGCGAGGTGTGAAGCAAATCGCGAACAACGGGCATGGCCTCGGTGCAGTAGGTCGCCCAGTCGATGTCGTCGGCGAGGGGAATTCCATCCTGCTGGGCGAGAACATTCCCGGTGTCGAAGTCGTCGTCCATTCGGTGCACGCTGACACCGCCGGTCGGGTCACCATTGCGGATCGCCCACAGCAGCGGCGCCGGACCGCGATACTTCGGCAGCATCGAGACATGAATATTGAGCGCTCCTAATCTCGGAATCGCCAATACGGAAGGTGGCAGCTTCCAGGCGAACCCAAAAACGACCAGAAGGTCGGGCCGGTAACTCTTCAGCATGAGGCCGAGGCCTCTGATGCCCCCGGGGAGCATCAGATCCATCCCCGGAGGAACCGCGTCGAGAATGGCCGCCGTTGTTTCACCGGCGTCGCCGAGAATCGGGCCACCGGATCGAAGGGAACGGCCGTAGAAATACACGACCGGAAGATGACCGGCGTCGGTGCATGCCGCATGAATCGTGGAGAACTCGGCGGGCCCGGAAGAGATCACACCGATTCGGAGAGGAGTCGACATCCAGCTGTTCCTCATAGAGTGGATCGGCGGGAGGCATCCCGCCGATCACCATCAAGACCGTCAAATCAAGGTGTACTCACTGTGCGGAATGCCCAGCTTCCAGACCGATTCGAAAGCCTTGACACACACCTCCGCCACTTGGGGATCGCTGCTCAGCTCGTTGCCGACCCAGCCGCCGTCCCCGGTGAAGTGGTTGAACAACACGGTGGAGCTGTCGAAGATCCAGCAGTCGTTGCCCGGCAACGCCAGACCTGAGGCGCGCGTACGAGGCAGCCAGCGCACATCCTCACCGGCTGCGATGTTCTGCGGCGTCCCCTCGTGCTCGAACCGGATGTACTCGGTGACCGGTTCGGAGACGATCCGTGCCCGGCGAAGCTCTACACCCCGCGCTGCGGTGGCCCGCATCAGGTCGAGCCAGCTGGCCTTGCTCGCGGCGTCCTCCTCGGGCCCCCACTCACCGGCCCGCCACTTCTCGATGTCCGCCCGTTCCTCCGTCACGGCGTAGTGATCCCGCATTTCCAGATGCCAAGCCGATTCACGGCAAGAATGGAAAAGCCGGGCCCAGCCTTCTGTGTCGAGAGACTCCACTCACATCATCCTTCATCTTTCGGCAAGTAGGAGAACAGCGAGGCGGGCACTCGGACGACCGTTTCCCCGTCCGGTATTTTCATCTGCCCCAGATCAGTCGGATCTCCGATCAAGTAGCCTTGCACGATGAAATCGCCACTTTCCTCGTCCCGGTACAAGCGCGGCGAACCGCCCTGACCCGTGGAGCCACCGACGAAGGTAATCCTCATGACCGTCCCTCACCCTTCGATGCCGCGAACAACTCCATAATGTTGCAAGCATGCGCAATGGGCACAACGAAAACTATCTTAGCTGGCCGAGGCTCCCCTGGGGGGCACGCATCCCATATCTCCCAATCAAGATGGAGGGAACAAGCCACGGAGTGATCGCCTCCGGTGAGGCACCAGGTTCGATGTACCGGTTCACGGGTAACTCCGCTTGGCGACGCTGTGCGGGCGACCGGAAGGAGATGGGAGAGGAGTGGAGGGGATGTGAGGGAGAGACGGATCGGTCAGGATGGAGAGCCGGGATCCGGGCCTCGCACCGGCACCCACAACGACCTCGCAGGCAAGGCAGGCAACGTGGTCCAGGCCGGTGAGGTCCGGGGCGGCGTGCATTTTCACAGCGCGGCACTCACGTCGGCTCCCCGCCCGGCCCAACTGCCCGGCAATGTGGGCGGCTTCGTCAACCGGATTGATGAACTGCGGTCCCTGCACGCCCTACTGGAGCTTCCACCACCCGGAACCCAGCAGAATTCAGGAGTATTGCGCATTGCCGTTGTCGTCGGCACGGCCGGAGTGGGCAAGACATCGCTCGCCATCCGCTGGGCGCACCAGATCAAGGAGCACTTTCCTGATGGGCAGCTGTACGTCAACCTGCGCGGCTACGACCCGGGCCCGCCAGTGATCGTCACGGATGTCCTGGGGCGTTTCCTGCGTGCGCTGGACGTGCCGCTGGAGCACATACCCACTGGTGAGGAGCCACGCGCGGAACTGTTCCGGTCGGTGACGGCTGGCCGCCGCGTGCTCATCGTCCTGGACAACGCCGCCACCGCCAGCGAGATCCGACCACTCCTGCCCGGCTCCTCCAGCTGTCTGGTGGCAATCACGAGTCGTACCCGCATGTCGGGTTTGGTGGTGCGGGAAGGAGCACATCGAGTGGGTGTGGAAACGCTGTCTCAAGCCGAATCCGTGCAGTTGCTGCGCACCGTCTTCGCTGGGTACCGCACCGGCGACGACCAGGAAGAGCTGGCCGAATTGGCGCGATTGTGTGCTCGGCTGCCGCTGGCCCTCCGAATCGTGGCCGAACGCGCTGCGGCACGGCCGCGCATGCCCCTGCGCGACTTGATCGCCGATCTACGCGACGAGTCCGGACTGTGGGACGCCCTGTCGGTGACCGGAGAGGGAGAGGCAGAGGAAGCGGACGCGGTGCGCACGGTGTTCGCGTGGTCGTACCGCACGCTCACCCCGCAAAGCGCCCGGATGTTCCGGTTGCTGGGACTGCATCCGGGACCTGAATTCAGGGTGGAGGCCGCCGCGGCTCTCGCAGCCACCACCACGGTCCGCGCCCGACGGCACCTCGACAGCCTGGCTGCCGCGCATCTGTTGGAGGAGTGCGGTCACGACCGCTACCAGTTCCACGACCTGCTGCGCGCCTACGCCGTCGATCAGACCCAGCGCGAGGAATCACCAGGGGACCGGCGTGCCGCGCTGGAACGGGTCCTCGGCTGGTACTTGCACTCGGCTGCCGCTGCCGCCCTGGCGGGCTCATGCTCGTACACGATGCCGCTGACCCTGGAACCGGTGGACGGTCACGTCAGGCCGATGTCCTTCGACGACGGAGACGACGGAAAGGCCGGGATCGCCTGGTACGAGACCGAGCGTGACAATCTGATCACCGCGGTCCGTATCGCCGGTGCCGTCGGGCTGGACCGGGTCGCCTGGCAGATCCCCGCCGTCCTGACGATGGTCATCGCGGACCGGGAGCCGGCCGATACCTGGCTGCCTGCCCAGCGAATGGCCCTCGAATCGGCTCTTCGGGCAGGTGACCGGTATGGGGAAGCGATCACCCTCGACAACCTCGGCATCGCCTACCGGCATCTTTTCCGACTGGCCGAGGCCGAGGAATACTTCAGTGCCGCGCTAAATATCCTTCAGGAACTCGGGGACGTGTTCGGGATTGCTCGGGCTGCCAATGGCCTGGGCGTGACCCATATGTTCGCGCACCGCGTCGAGGACGCCACCACCTGTTTCGAGCAGGCTCTGGAGCAGGCGAACGAACTCGACAATGTCCTCTACACCGGCGCCTTCACTCGCAATCTCGGATGGGCGCTCCTCGAATGCGACGAACTCGACCGGGCGGAGGAATTACTGAGCAGCTCGGCCGCCATTCTGGCCGACGCGAAAGAACCGCTGGAACAGGCCGAAGCTCTGACCCTACTCTCGGCCGTTCACCGACGAGCGGGACGGTTTACACCGGCGAACGAGACGGCCGAGCAGGCACTGGCCATCGCGGGAGAGGCCGACGGCAAGCTGTTCGAATCCCTCGCTCTCCTCGAACTGGGCCGCAACTCCCTGGCACAGGAAGAGGCCACCGAAGCTCTAGCCCACCTCCAACAGGCCGCCGCCCTGTTCCAGCGCATCGGCCGTCCCGATCTTCAAGCCGCCGCATGGGACGCGACCGGCGAGGCGTATCTCCTGCTCGGGCGCGTCGAGGAAGCCGTCGCATTCCACCGGCAGGCGTGCTCGGCGTTCCGCAGCAGGGACGACCGCTGGTCCCTGGCACTTTCCCTGGCCCGTCTCGCCGTGGCACTGACGCGGCAGGGATTTCCGCAGGAAGCGCAGGAGCAGCGTCTCGAGGCTCTTCGTTTGCTCACGGCGTTCCACGACACCATGGCGCGAGCGAGGCGATCCGAGGTGGAGGCGGCAGCCCGAGCGGAGACCTAGAACGTCCCGGCCATTTCCTCCGCAGGGTGGCGGGTAGTCAGCCAAGCGCTCACGCCGACATGAAGTGGACCTCGCGGGGTCTGTGGAATCTCAGAGGACGCAGTTGGTCCCCGTGGTGGGGGCTGCCTGTTGAGTCGGCACGGAGCGCGGTGCCAGTATCGCCACCGGTTCGTTCCTCTGTGCCGCTCGCCGAACCCGGCGTGCCCGTCTCCGAGTGCCGGGCTCTCCGCGGACTCTGCCGTTCAGGCGTGGTTGAGACGTGTCCAGGGGTTGGGGATCCTATTGCCTCTGAAGTTTCCCGCCGAGTAGCCGAGGGGTGAGAATCCCCTCGGCTAAGAAACACTGCGTGAAATGTATTGCCGTGGGCACCAGGATTGAACTAGACCGGTTACGAAACTTTCTCATTGAGCCACACGGTGCGCGCAAGCGCGCCAATTGGATATTCGCGTTGCCGCAGAGCGCTGAAACGTGAGCTCGTCGCCTGCCTGTGCACCGGCCGGGCGCTGCGGGTTCCTCGGGTCCGCACCGTTCTGAACCAACATTCCCGGACTCTATGAAACTCGGGTCAGCTCAAAAGCCACGCTCTAAAGATCTGTACGCCCTCAGTGGCCATGGCCCCGTCATGGGCCGTTCGTCATGGCTGCTGGTCCCAGCGCGTCTGAGGTGGGTGATTCTTGTGGAATTCATTGACTCGACGACTGTACTCCTTTTGAACTAAAACCTGCATCCGGATCGAGGAAGATGAATCGTTGAATTTGGGGAATGGGACATTCATTTTGAGGTTTAGGAATATCTGCATTGCGCCGAGTATCAGATAGGCTGTGAAGAAAAAGAGCGGCCACAGGAACGCGAGCATGGCATAGATAAGCCATTGCGGAGGGCTATCCTGGGGCTGGGGTATCTGGGACATGAATATATCGAGAGAAAATGCGCCTCCCGCAGATAGGACAGTCTTCACTCTTTGCGGGGTCCGGAGTTCGCACCAGGCCCAGTTGAGCCCCAGAATCGGCTTTCTGGGTACGGTTGGCCAACCCTGACCGGCTGCGATATGTGCATTATGCACCAATCGCGGCCGCACCTTTCGTAGATAGAAAATTCCTGGCACGAGGTAGATTGGACCTAATAGGATCGCAAGCGGTGGTGCAAAGATCAAAAAGATTCGGAACCCCTGGGTGGACCCGGTTTGTATCCACTCGTAGGGATGTTGCCTGATCACGTCGATGGCGACGCCGATACAGAGAAGAAATCCAACGACGTCGGCAGTCGCAACTAGAGCAGCTAGCATGCGGATCATCCGGTCTATACCCTCCGCTGTGGTGCAGGGCGGTCCATCCGTTTGGCAGAGGCGCCAGATTATGTCTGTCCAACCCGACTCGCATCCCCTTTTCGGCGTATTTCGAGAATTTTCGCCTGCGCTATGGTGATTGTGGTACGCGTGTGGGTTGTAAATCGAATATGCAGGCGAGAATTCTGTGACCCTGTTTCATGATCGGGTATGACAAGGAGGTTAGCCTCGATTCGTCAGTGGGCTTTGGTCACTGATCGGTCCGACGGTTCGCCCGTAATGTCCCCAGTCGGTTGAGGGCAGGTCGTCGCGTGACGCCGCGGCTGCGCCGGGTTCCACAGGCCCGGAGACTGCGGGTTCTCCTCCTTTCTGGTCCTCGTCGGGCGGGGCCCGGTCGTCAGGTTGTGGCCGAAAGCTGGATGAGCCGTCTCCAGCTGGTGGTGAACGTCGATGCCCAGGGCCAGGTCCGCTCGATGCGCAGGTAGCGGCGGCGGGCGTGCTTCGCGAAGTGGGCGGGCAGGTGGTAGAAGCGACAACGCATGGTGTCCGGCTCGGCGCCGGCGAGGTCCTTGCTGTCGTGCAGGGTCAGCAGACGGAGCCAGGCGTCGAGGTCGGCCGCGAGGTTCGCGGCGAGCATCCAGCCTGTGTTGATCTGCCAGGACTTGAAGGGCAGGGGTTGTGCAGGCCCATGGCCTTGGCGGTGCGGATGCAGTCCTCGACCTCGGCGTGGTCGCGGTGCAGGGCGTCGAGGAACTGGATCTGGTAGGAGCCGGTGATGCCCCGCATGTGGCGGATGTTGGTCACGGTGACCGAGTAGCGCCAGCCGGTCTTCTTCTCGAAGTCGGTCAGTTTCTTCAGCTGCCGCTGTGACGGCTTGACGCGGCGGACGATCAGCCGCATCCCCTCCGGCCAGCCCTCGCGAGTGTTTCAGAGCGGTCAACTCGGCGATCTGGTACCCCTCGTGGAGTGCGCCGCCCTGTGCCAGCGCGGTCTCCGACGCCTTCTCGGGAATCCGGGCGATCGCGGCCTCGTCCTCCTCGGTGATCTTCCAGCCGACCGTGTAACGGGCCGTGCGCCGCGTGGCGTTCAACGCTTCGAGGTACTGAAGCAGGCCGTGGGTGGCCCCCGCGCCGTCGACACGGATCAGCAGCTTGGACTGCGAGGAGTGGGGGATCTGCTCCAGGCAGGCGGCCAGCACCCGCAGGTGGTCCTCGACGTGTTTGCTCCCGCGTTGCCCGGGCGCAGTTCCATCGCGAGACTCTCGCCGGTGTTCGCGCACCAGCCGCCCAGCGGATGGAACCCGAACGTACCCTTGAACGTGCCCGCGGCTCCTTCCTTCCTGGACGCGCTCGTGATGACCGTGGCATCCAGGTCCACGACGATCCAGCCCGTCAGGGTGCGTCCGGCCACCGTGAGCCACGGGAAGCCGCCGGGCCGCAGGCGCAGCAGCTTCCACACGTGGCGGGGTACTCGCCGGCGCACCTTCGCGATCCGCGTCAGGGTCTGTCCGTGGAGCCCGGCCAGCACCCGGTGCGTGGTCGAGTCCGAGACGGCCGGCCCGAACAAGCCCTGATGATGCAGTTGGAGCTGCTCGGCCTCCAGCAGGCTCCGGGCCCCGAGCGCAATCGTGACCGCCAGCTGAACGAGCATGGCGGCCCGGTCCGGCAACCCGGCCGCCGTGCTCGTCGGCAGCACCCCGGCGAGCCCTCGTGCCAGACCGATTCGGTCCGCCAGCTTCCGCAGCAGTACCGATCCGGCATGCCCGACCAGTCCCTTCCCGTCGGCCGTCACAGACAGCCCCGCACACCCGGCGGCCACCGCGCCCACCGGGCACCAAGCCCTGCCCAAACCCACCCAGGCCAGGCCCTATTTACGTGTCAGACCGGTGGCAACAATCGGAAGAACACGGCCGAGATGCTCATGGCGACGACTGTTGCTCTGCCTGCACACGCTGGCTGGCATCCGCGGGTGCGGCGTGTCTCTCTGTCATCAGCTCTCGTGCAAAAGAGTGGTGAACCGTACGGGCTCGGCGAGTGTGAGGCGAGCGCCTTCCTCGTCCGCGGTGCGGGCGGCAAGAGTGGCCTCTGCCAGCCTAGGCGGGAGGGCTTCGCTGAACTTGAGGCCTCGTAGGGCGTGCCCATCGACTTCGGGCAGGCTCAGTCCGTCCTTCGCGTCCGCCACGGCGCTTGCCCAGTCCTCCGCGGTGAGGTCATCCCGCAGCCTGATCCAGTGGGCGTTGGCCCGGCGGTGCGGTGAGGCGGCTGAGGAGAGCGTGGCGGCCAGGGTGGCATTGGCGCGGTGACCGGCCCAGGTCCACCAGCGGACGTCGCCGTCGAGGCGGCGGGTGATGACCGTACCTCCCGGATGAACGGTTTCCACGTGTGCGTCCCGGACCTCCGCAAGCCGGGTCCGGGCCCGCTGGGTCAGGCGGACGGGCGGGTCTTGGCCGAGGAGGACGTCGCGCGCGGCTCGGGTGAGGTCGAAGGACAGGACACGCTCGGCACCGAAGCCATTCCACCGGGCGCGTCCGCCCTCGTCGACCGGAGTGACATAGCAGCGTCGGCGGCTCCAGTCGATATGGGTGACTAGCCAGCTGCGCCCTGCGAGCAGCAGCCTGCGCGGGCCCTGAACTTCTTCGGTGAGCAGGTCGGGATCGGTCCGGCCGATCTCCGTACGGCCGTTCATGACGGTGAACTCCGGCGGCGCGGTGAAGACAGCCGTCAGATTCATGAAGTGGCGGTGCCCGTAGCGGTGTTCTGCCTGTGGGCCGATGAACAGCAGGCCGCCATCCTGGTCCAGGTATCCCTGTTCGACGAGGTGGCGGACGATGGGGGCCGCGCTGGGGCCGAAGGGGCCGACGCCGCCCCACCATTCCTGCCACAGGTTCTCGCCGACCCGATGCTCCTGCAGGCACAGGGCCAGCAGCTGCTGGGCGACGAGATGGCGGGGCTCGGGAGGGGCGGTAACGGGTTCCACCCATCCACGGGACCACTGCAGCAAGAGCGCGGTCGCAGCGAGCAGACCGTCGTCGTCAAGGGTGAGAAAGAGGCAGTTGCGGGTGGTGCCGGTGCGGCGCCCGGTCCGGCCGAGCCGCTGGAGGAACGAGGCGACAGTTCGTGGTGCGTCCAGTTGGATGACCCGGTCCAGGTCGCCGACGTCGATGCCGAGTTCCAGGGTGCTGGTCGAGACGATCACGCAGTCACGGGCTTCGGCGAACGCCGCCTCGGCTCGTCGCCGCTCGTCCACGGAGAGCGAGGCGTGGGACAGGAATGTCGTGACGCCACGCAGGCGCAGCTGTTCACCCAGCTCCTCCACGGCGCGGCGGCTCTCGCAGAAGACCAGGCGCTTCTCGCCGCGGTGCAGGGCCGAGATGACGATGGCGGCGTTCGCCACGGACCCGACGTAGTCGAGCTCGATGTCGCCCTCCGGCGGAGTGGGATCCACCTCGTCACGCGCTGCGGGCGCGGCGGACAGTGGCTTCGTGCTGGGAGCGACGACCCGGCCGGGGCGCCGCCCTTGCCCGGAGCCCTGGAGCCAGCCGAGCAGTTCGACGGGGTTGCCGATGGTCGCGGACAGCCCGACCCGCTGAAGGGGGCGGTCGGCGACACGGCTCAGGCGTTCAAGGACGGCCAGCAGGTGCCAGCCCCGGTCGTCGCCCGCGAAGGCGTGGACCTCGTCGACCACCACGGCATGTAGTCCGCTGAAGAAGGAGCGGTGGTCGACATGACTGCTGACCAGCATGGACTCCAGAGACTCGGGGGTGGTGAGAAGGATGTCGGGGCGTTGCACCAGCAGCTTTCGGCGGCGGGACGTGGTGATGTCCCCGTGCCAGAGGCCGACGGTGCGGCCCAGCCAGCCGGCGTAGGCCTCCAGCCGGGGCTGAAGGTTGTTGAGGA
Organism: Streptomyces sp. NPDC050704; assembly: GCF_040654355.1. Classification (NCBI taxonomy): domain Bacteria; kingdom Bacillati; phylum Actinomycetota; class Actinomycetes; order Kitasatosporales; family Streptomycetaceae; genus Streptomyces; species Streptomyces sp. NPDC050704. Next base: position 99,715 of record NZ_JBFAHW010000009.1, read on the forward strand.
GGGCTTTGAGCGGGCACACGTACAGCACGCTGGTGCCCTTCCAACCGCGCCGGTTCATCTGGGTCAGCATCGGGAAGATTGCAGCCTCGGTCTTGCCGCCGGCCGTGGGCGCGAGGAGGACGGCGTCGTCACCGCCGAGCAGTGTGGTGACGGCCTCTTCCTGCAGAGGGCGCAGGGCGTGCCAACCGAGGGTGTTGACGATGTGGTGCCCGAGGACGGGGTCGAGGAGGTCGAAGGCATCGCTCGCTGCAGGTTCGGTCGTCCGGCCCGTCTCCGGCCCGGACGATCCGTCGAACGGAGAGCGGGTCACGCCAGATCCAGGTCGATGTCTCCGGCGCCGACAGCCGCGTTGCGCTCGATGGCGCTCAGTTCGCCTCTGTCCAGAGTGAGGGAGTAGTGCCTGCGCGGATCGAAGTCCTCGAACTCGTCGACGCGGTCCAGTACGTCGGCAACAAGCTTGCGCAGGTACAGGCGGGGGGCGATGCCGACCTTGCCGCCGAGTGAACCGGTGACGGCGCGGGCCAGTTCGTCCAGGTAGGCGTCGTCGGCGCGGGCGACGAGGCGCTCGGGGTGGCGGGCGTCGGCCGCGTAGATGTCGCGCGCCTTGCGTCCCAGCTCGCCGAGCGATGCCAGGTCGAAGCCGGGCAGGCGCAGCTGCACGGCCCGCGGCGAGTCGAATCGCGGGTCGGTAGTGAAGTCGGTTGCCAGGCGCTGGGCGAGGGGAGCGAGGCGCTGAACGCCCTGCTGGCCGTCGTAGAAGGCGGGAGTGCCGGTGATGACCAGGAACAGGCCGGGGAAACGGCCCGTGTCGATCTCATCAAGGAGCTGGCGCAGCGCGTTGAGGGACTTTTCCCGGACGTCGCCGCGCACCCGCTGCAGGGTCTCCACCTCGTCGAGGACGAGCAGCAGGCCGGGGTGCCCGCAGTCCCGTAGGACAGTGAGCAGGCCCTGGAGGAAGCCGAGGGCGCCGAAGTGGTCGAGGTCGCCGCGGATTCCGGCGGCGCGTTTGGCGGCTGCGGCCACGGACTTCTGTCCGCCGAGCCAGGCGATGAGTGCCTCGGCGCGGGCGCCGTCGCCGTCCGCCACGGCCCTGCGATAGCCGCGCAGCGCCGCGGAGAAGGCCGGGGTTGTGCGGGCGACGGCGGTGAGCCGTTGTTCGAGGAGCTCATCGACCGCGGTAGCCAGGGCCTCCTCGTCGTCCTCTGCGACCGCGCCGCTGCCAAGAGCCTCCTCCTCCAGGGCGTAGAACCAAGAGTCGATGACGGGGCGCAGGGCGGAAGGCTGGTGGGTGGCGGTGGCGAGGCGTTCGGTGAGCCTGCGGTACACGGTCTCCAGGCGGTGCAGCGGGGTCTCGGTCTCGGAGATCTGGACCTCGCTGACGGCGAGTCCGCGCCGTTTCGCGCGCTCGGCGAGCCACCGGGCGAAGAACGTCTTGCCGGATCCGTATTCGCCACGCAGCGCGTGGAAGGCGGCTCCGCCGCGGGTGACGGTGGTCAGGTCGTCGTCGAGGGCGGTCTCGAAACGTTCCAGGCCGACGGCGAACAGGCCGAGTCCCGCCTGCGGTACGGTGCCGCGCCGCAGGGCGTCGACGACGTCGCGTCGGCGTGCGGCGCTGATGTCGGCTGCCGGGTGGGTCATGCGGTGCCTTCCGGGAACTGCTGCTGGAGCAGTGCCCTGTCGAGCTGGACGGTGCGGCCCGACTCCACGAGCTTGAGAACGGGGTAGCCGTCGATGTTGAGGAGGCGTTCCAGCATCGTGGCGAAACGCTCGGGGTTGCGCTGCGACTTGCCGGTGGCGGCCTGAGCGGCCGCGGCGACGGCACCGGGCGACAGCTTTCCGCCGGCCGCGAGCAGGGCGTCCAGCGCAGCGGCGACGGCCTTGTCGCCCGGGGCGAGGCGGACGAATTCGCGCTGGGCCTTGTACGGGGCGCTGCGCACGGTCCGTTCCCCGATGGTGCCCCGGCGGGACAGCTCGGCGCCGCTCTCGGCCTGTCGCTGCGGCGGTGTGTCGTGCCTGCCGCCTTGTTCGCTTTCGGGCGTGCCGCGTGGGGCGAGAGGGGCCCCGGCACCCGCGGAGGTCTCGTCGGCCTCGCCCGGGCGCGGGCTGTCGGCCTCGGTCGTCCCTGAGGTCTTCCACCACTGTGGCTCAGTTGCCTCAGGGGCGAGCAGAGTCCAGCCGGACGGCACAGGTCCCTCGGATGGCACCAGGGTGATCACGGGGACGGTGACCTCGGCGAGTGAGGCGCCGCCGTGGTATCCGGCCTGCCGTGCCGTGTACCGCAGGTCGTCGCGCCAGGGCACGGTGACACGCTTGCCGTCGGTCAGGACGCGTGGCCCGGACAGTTCTACCTCGCCGTCCTTGGAGGCGCCGGTGCGCCAGCGGGCGCCACGGACGCCGGGGGCCTCGGTCGGCTGGTGTCCGCGTTCGGTGCGGTCGATGACGTGGCCGTGGTCGGAGACGAGCAGGACCGGGCGTCCGTAGTCGCGGGCCGCGTTCAGCAGGTCCGGTAGTTTGCCGATGTCCTGCAGTCCCCAGCGGCCGCTGGTTCCCTCCCGGCCGTCGGACAGGGCGTCGTCGATGGTGTTGACGACGACCGCGACGACGTCGTCCGAGGCCAGGGTCTGTACGAGTTCCGGGGCGAGCCGGTGGCCGGGCGGGCCCTCGTATCCGCCCTTGTGGAAGAGCTGGGCGTCCCGGTGACGCTTCCTCCAGAAGGCGGCGAACCCGGAGCGCTCCGCGGCCTGGCCGCCTTCGGAGGGGCGGCCGCACAGCAGGGACGCCCGGCTGACCCGGGTGACCGAGGGCAGCATGGACACCGCGGCCTGCCGGAGCGGGGTGGCGCTGTTGCGGGAGGCCGGCACGATCTCGGTCCACACCCGCGGGTCCAGTTCACCGGCGAGCCGGACGGCGACGTCCGCGCTCATGCCGTCGAGTACAAGGATCAGGGGCCGACCGCCGTCCCGGGCGAGCGGGGCGGCCGCCTTGGCGAGGACGTCCTCGATGAGCAGGGCGCCGCCGTCCGCCTGCTGGCAGGCGGTCTCGGTCCATGCCGCGAGCAGACTGGCGAAGTCCTGGTCGAGGCGGGCCCGGCGCTCGCGTACCGCCCTTATCAGCCGCCGGTACGCCTCGCCGACGGCCGTGTCACGCGAGCCGTCCCCCTCGGAGAGGACACTGAGGGCCAGATCCGCCCAGCCCGAGCAGGCCAGATGGTTCCGGACGGCTTGGCCGACGGTCTCGGACGGGAGCGGCGGGGCGGCGAGCCAGCGCACCAGGCGGACGGCGGTCTGCGCTGTCTCGGTGGACTCGGCGTGGAGCGCGACGAGTTGGTGCGCGGTGAGGTCGCGAAGCGCCGACTCGGCGGCGGTAGGAGTGGGTTCGTCGAGAGAGGCAGCCAGAGTGCGCAGCCTGCCGAGATATCCGGACGGCAACAGGCGGTCGTCACCGACCAGTTCGGTGAGCCGGGCGTCGGCGGCGAGCCGGTCGGCGCGTTCGAGGACGGCGAGGACCCGGGAGCGGGCCGGGTCGGCTTGCGTTCTGCCGCCTTCCGCCTCGGCGATCCAGCGGGTGAGGACGCCGGTCGCTGCGTCGGCGAAGGGCTTGAGCGTGTCGAAGGAGGCGAGAGCCTGGCCGAAGAGGGTGCCGAGGGCGAAGCCGGCGGCTTCGGCCGTCGGTGAGGCGAGTGCGGCCGAGGCGAGCGCGCCGAGCGGCAGAGCGTCGCCGCCGCGGCCTTCCGCGGCCAGCGAGAGAAGGGTGGGGGCGGCCGGGCCGACGGCTCGGGCCAGCCACTCGCCGAGTCCGCGCCGTTCGCCCTCGGGCAGGGCTGCGAACAGCGTGGGCCCTGCCGGGGTGCGGGTCCAGGCGAACAGGGTGTCGGCGTCCAGATCCAGGGTGTCGGCGGTGGTGTCGCCGAGCCCGAGCCGTGCGGCGAGCAGGGCGCGCACGGCCCGGTCGCGGGTGAGGACGGTGCCGGCCCGGGGCCAGCCGTCGAGGGGCTCGGCCTGCAGGAGGGCGTCGAGCAGCCAGTGCTCGCCCAGCATCCGTGGGTCCAGGTCGGTGGCGCCGAAGAGCTGGGCGACGATCTCGGCACGGTTCACGGGCAGCGGATGCCGGTGCACGGCGTGGGCGCGCAGGTCCCAGCCGAGCTGGTCGGGGGGGACAGTGCCGGTGACGACGAGGACGCTGTCGTCGTCGGGGCCAACCTGGGTGAGGTGGTGGTGCCAGGCATCGGCGATGCCGAGCGGGGATTGCTGGTCGGTGATGACGACGCGGCGGTGCCCGCCGCCGACCCGCACGGTGAACTCGGTGTCCTTCTCCCCTGCATCCCAGACAGCGTCGACCAGGACGAGCCGATGACCGGGGGCCTTGGGGAGCTCGGTCTCCAGGAGCACTTCGACGGCGCGTCGGCCGGCGACGGGGCGGGGGGCCATCACCGCCCGCCTTCGGAGGCCGGTCCGCTGTCGGACACCGGCCCCCAGAAGATCTCCACCGGCGCCTGCGGGTGGTCGGCGCGGAACGCCTCGATCTCCTCCCGTACGGCGGTGAGATCCTCCCGGAGCGCGGCGGGGCCGGGGGCGATGACGCGGCGGCGGGGAGCGGGCAGCGGGGTGGAGCCTTCGGCGGGGGGCTGCGGGTTCCAGGGGGTCCGCGGATCCGCCGCGGAGTCCGGGTTTTGCGTGCCGGGGCCCGAGGAGACCGGCGGGGCGCCGTGCTCGGACAGCGCGATCTGCTCGGGACCGGGCGTCGGGCCAGGGATGGCGGGGGGCTGCGGCACGGGGGCCGGGCGCTCCATCCTGAGGGCCGCGTTCATGAGGGCGAGACCACTCTCGCGGACCTCGCCGAGCACGGGCACCAGCGACCGCTCGCGCTCCGGGGCGCGAGCGGCTTCACCGATACGGTCCAGGAGCCGCTGCGCACGGTCGCCGACGCTGTCGTCACGGCCGCTGAGGTCGCGCACGCTGGTGAGCAGCTGCCAGTCGGTGGCGTCCAGGGCGTTCACCAGGTCGGCGGCGCTATCCATGGTGTGGGACAGCTCCCGGGCGGGGGTCTCGTAGGAGACGGCGGCCAATTCCCGTACGAGGGCGGTGGCGTCGTCGGTGTGCCGTACGAGGCGGGCGAGGAGCGCGGCGGCCTCGCGCAGGACCGCGCTGCGGGGGGCGGGGGCGCTGTTGTCGAGCCCGAGGAGCGAGGCGTGCCGTTTCAGCACGGAGCGGACGTCGCCGACGTTCTTCTCGTATGTGGTGGCCTTGGCGAGTACGTCGGCCGCGAGCTGGTTGACGTTCCGGGCGAAGAGGGCCGGCTTTGCGGGTACGCCGAACAGGCGCCCGGCGCGGTCCCGGGCGGCGGCGTATTCCTCCTCGCTCGGCAGCTGCTGTGCGCGCAGCATCCAGCCGGGGCCGATGTCGGCCAGCGCGGGGGCGGCGGTCTCGGTACCGGAGTAGTACACCCAGGAACGGTCGTCGAGGAGGGCGTAGGCGGCGATGAGCAGGCTGGTGACCTGCTTGTCGAGGCCGCTGAGGCCGAGGTCGTCGGTGATCCAGCGGCGGATGTCCTCCACGGCCAGCTCGCCGTGTTCCTGGTGCCCGGCGGCGGCCTGATTGATGCGGGTGCGCCAGTCGCCGCGCATGACGAGCGGGCCGTCGTGAACGGAGCCGAGCTCCAGGGGTTCCACGATGCGCTTGACGACGCGCAGATGGTTCTTGTCGACCTCGATCCGGCCGCCTTCGTCCATGGCGCGGGTGATCCACTCAAGAGTGGTGGCCAACTCGCCCGGGGTGACCGCTCTCGGTGTGGCGCCCCAGCCGGGGCCGAAATCGGGGTGCTTGTCGTGCAGGGCGGAGAACAGCCCGTCGGCGAGCTGCACCACGGCCTGGTCGAACGGCTTGCTGCCCTCGGGCTGCGGGCGCGGGTACTCCGGCTGCAGGGACAGCACATGTCGGCCGTCGGTCACCTCGGCGCCCCGGGTGCCCTCCTTGGCCTCGGCGAGGCCGTACACCTCGCGCAGCGAGGTGACCAGGGAGCGGGTGAGGGTCTCGCGGCCCACCTCCAGCTGGCGGCGGGCCTTGGCGCGGTCGTCCGGCGGGAAGTTTCGGGTGTAGTCGGACAGGCGGTCCCGTTCGAGGAGGAAGTTGATCCGGATGAGGCGGCCCAGCTGGGCTTTGCGCTGCTCGGAGAAGAAGTCGCAGAGCCAGACCAGGACGGGGGCGGAGCGGCCGGCTTTGCGGAGGTCGCCGACCCGGTGGTAGGCGTCGTCGGGGGAGCGGCTCGCGTCGTCGTCGAACGGGCAGTCGAAGACGATCCGGATGTGGCCCTTGGTGGCAGGTTCGAACGCCTCGTCCGCGACGCTGCGGGTGTCGCGCACTGTGCCGAACACGAACTCGACGGTGCGCTCGGAACCGCGCCAGACGATCTTCTTCGCGTCGACGAGCTGGCCCTGCCGGCTGGTGAGGCCCAGCTCCTCCCACAGCCGGTCCCGCACCCACGTGCGCCGCACTCCGCCCTTGTCCTCGCCGACGACGGCGTCCAGGAGCGGTTCGACGTCCAGCTCGGACAGATGCAGCGAGAAGACGGGGTCGTCCTCTCCCTCGGAGCGCAGCTCGGTCGGGTACTCGGTCTGCAGGGCCCGCATCCGCTCGACGACCTTGTCCCGTACGGGCACGGTCCGTGAGCGCACCGAGCCGTGGTTGAGGGCGGCGAGCCGGGCGCCGGTGAGCCGACGCAGCGCGGGCACGTCGGGGGCGAGTGCGGCGAGCAGCAGGGTCTTGACGAACCGCTCGTCCGCGACGAAGTCGGGATGATCGCTCCGCTTGTACTTGTCCAGCAGGTGGTGACGGGCCTTGGTGTGGAACTTCCGGGCGGCCTCCGACTCCTGCTTCAGCTTGTCGGTGAAGGCGGCGCCGGTGCCGTCGACCAGGACGTCCCACAGGTCGCCGAGCGGGATCAGGCTGCCGACTTCGGCGTCGGCGTTCTTCTCCAGGAGCTGCTGGACGAGCTTGAGGCCGGTGCGTTCGCGCTGGAGCGCGCCGGACAGGGCGACGAGCACGTTCAACAGGGCGGGGGAGAGCGGGTAGACGGACCGGAAGTCCGCCCAGTCGGCGCCGGTGGCGCCGTCCCCGTCGAGGAGGACGTCCTTGACGAGCTGACTGGACTTGTCGATCTTGGCGAAAGAGGCGTCGAGTACCGCTTCCTGTCCCGGCCGGGGCTTGAGGACCCGCTCCTTGATGATCTCCGGGAGGTTGCGGTCCTCCAGATCGACGATGGTGACGCGCTCCTTGAGGTACTCCAGGGCCTGCTGCAGGTTCTCCACGTCGGAGCCGAGGATGTCGGAGCCGACGAGCTGGGAGAGGTCGCGCTGGCGGGAGATGAAGGAGATGATCGGCACCGGCCGGTCGGGGTTGCTGGACTCGATCAGTTTGACGAGCTTCTGGATCTCGTCGTTGATGAAGGTGCGGTTCGACATCCGGGCCTGCAGCCACAGCACCAGCTCGTCCACGAACAGAACCACACCGTCGTAGCCGAGCCGCTGCGCGTGCTTGCTGATCTCGCTGAGCCCGTCGTCCAGCGAGATGTACGCTGCCGCGTCGCCGCTGGCGCTGTCCGCGTAGGACTTCATGGGGCCGCTGAACAGGGCGGACAGCAGGTCGTTACGCCGCGGGTCGCCGGCCGGGGCGGCGAAGGCGCCGTCCAGGGCGGCGCTGGTCCAGCCGCGCGAGGGCACGGCACCGATCGGAGTCAGCTCGGCCTCGTCGTCCTCGTTCTCCTCGACGGCTGCCGGGGCGGCCGGGGCTTTCGGCGCAGGCAGCAGCCGGATGAACGCCTCGTCCCCCAAGGAGGACCGCAGTCCGCGCGCGTCGGCGAGGAGGGAGTCGGCCCGGTAGACCAGCGGGGTGGGGGCGTCGGGGTGCTCACGGCGTATGGCGCGGACGTAACCGCCGAGCAGGGCCGACTCCAGGCTCGCGGCACCGATCAGGTGGTACGGCACCATGAGGAACTTCTTGCCCGGCAGCCAGTCGTCGTGCTCGGCGACCACCTCCCGCAGCCGCGCCTTGGTCTCGACGGCCGGGTCCCCGTTGAGTACGGCGTGCAGCACGGTGAGGAAGTGGCTCTTGCCAGCGCCGAAGGAACCGTGCAGGTAGGCGGCGTGCGAGGCATTCTTCCGCAAGGCGCTGCGGACCAGCTTCAGCGCCTTGGCGAACTCCCCCTGCAGCTGCGGCGTGACCACGTACTCCGCGAGCGACCCGGCCGCTTCCCCGGTGAAGCCCTTCGACAGCTCGATCTTGAAGTCGCCGGAGAGGAGGTCTTCCTTGATATCGAGGACGTCCCTCAACACGGTCCCGCTGCCCTTGGCCATCAGCCGTCCCAGCTCCCACAGCATCGCTTTGCCCGGCCGCCACGGCCGGACTCTCGGCGGGACCGGACCCTCGCCCGCGCCCCGCGCACACACGTCTCCCTATCCTGCCAGCTCACCCGGGAGGACGAGGGCGGGTCCAGGGAGGGGAGGGAAAGGGGAGGGGCGAAGGAAGGGCGAGAGGGGAGAGGAGAGGGGCGGGACAGGTGGGGGGAGTGACCGGAGGCCGGGACGACCGTAGTGGGGACGACGACCCACACGGTCTTGCCCGGGGCTCCCCCGCGTGGCAGTACGCCCCACTCCTTGGCGAGCGCCCCGACGATCGGCAGCCTGCGGCCCGCGACGGCGGTGACGTCGGTCGCCCCGGCCACGGGCAGCCGCTCGCCCCGGGTGTCGCTGACCTCCACCCGCACCCGGCCGTCCTGGCGGACCAGCCGCAGCAGGGCGTCCCGGCCGGGCGCCGCGCCGTGCGTGACGGCGTTCGCAGCCAGCTCGGCGACGACCAGGCTCACGTTCTGGTTGACCTCCGAGTCGTATCCGTGTCCCCGGGAGCGCAGGCTGTGTTCGGGCGAAGCTACTCGCTCGCGGCCCGCTGTCCGCCCCGCTTCTTCTCGGGGCGCCAGGCGTCGAGGTCTGACGGTGAGAGGCCCCGGCCGAAGAGGCCTGCGGTGAGGGCGGAACGGAAGTCCTCGGCGGGGTTGCCCTCCCATTCCTCGTCGTATGCGTTGTGCCACTGCTCTACCCAGGGCAGGAGCTCCCGCAGCCCGGCCAGCAGCGGCACGAATCGGGCGTCCTCCTTGACCCAACCGTCCTTCTCCAGGCGGTCGTTGAGCAGGTTGACCAGGGCCTCGGCCTGCTGGCGGTGGTTCCAGCCCGCCCAGCCGAGGAGGAGGGAAGGATCGTTGTCCAGGGAGGAGCCCGGGTAGGAGACGAACCGCTCCTTGGGGACGTCGAGCTTGCCGCGGTTCGACCAGAAGCTGAGCTTGAGGAAGTCGGCCGAGGTGTACTTGGGCGGGACCGGGATTTCCAGTCGCTCCCCGGTCCGGTCCTCCTCTCGCTGCTGCTCCCAGACCCGTTCCCACTGCTCGCGCTTGCGCAGACCGGAGTCCTTGTAGCGGAGGGCGGCGAGATGAGGGACGTGCTCGGGTTCGATGACGGCGGCGAGGACCGTGGACAGCGGGACATCGCGCTTGCCCAGGTGGTCGGCGGCGTAGAGCGCGGCGACGGCCTGTACGTCCTCGTCGTGCCGCAGGGCGTCGGCGAGCTGGTACACGGTGAGGGGGCGAGGGGAGTCGAGACCGTCACGCTCCTCGAACCACAGATCCGCGCGCTCGGTCGCGTCAAGCAGCCAGGCACGCAGGGCGGCGGCCTCCCGCTTCTTCCAGGTCTCGGTGGACCAGCGGCGCTTGAACTCCGGGCGCTCGACGAGCCGGATGTCCTTGTTCGACTCGATGAGGTCGAGCCGTGCCTGAACGATCCGGCGGTAGGGCTCGGGCCAGCCCTTGGTGGGGATCTCGGTGGTGGAGGTGGACCCGTGCCGGTCGAACCAGGCGGTCTCCGCGCCGCTGCGTGCGAGAGTGATCTCGAACGCACGCTGTCCGAGCGCGAGTTGGGGCACGTCGTCATCGGCCAGGTCGGCGGGGTCGCCCGGCAGTGTGGTCCGCTCAACCTCGTCGGGTGTGAGGAGCCCGTACAGCCCGTACACGGTCCAGTCCAGCTCCTCTTGGAGAAGGATCATTCGGGCGCGGATACGGTCTTGGGCGATGCTGGCCTCGCTGAGGGCGCTACGGGTGGGAGTGGTGGAGGCTGCAAGGATGGAGGGCTCATACTCGGCCAACTGCTGTGCAAGGGCGTCGAGTTCTCGACCCAAAATGAGAGGGAGCGCGGCCGGGAGGGGGAACTCCTGGAGTCGGGTTCCGTTGAACGCATAGCGGTTCTCCCAGGCTTCGTCCTGAACTCCGCGCCCGATGCCACTGCCTCCCTTGACATGGCTGACCTGTTTCATCCAGAAGCAAGCGACCGACGAGTTCAGAACCCCGAGTAGTTCAAGGTGCCGTTTCTCGCTTGCCGTCTCGGGCAGCTTGATTACCGGAGCAGTCTGCTTGAACACCTTTCCGCCACGGTCCAGCACGAAGTGGTTGTGCGTGGCGACCTCGCCGTACGCGATTGACCAGACATGCGCCCCTTCATCCTTGGGGAGTTGATGCCACTCGTACCAGGGGCGCCCATCCGAGAAGTATGTCCCCTTGCTGAACGTGGCCCGATTGCCCAGTTCGGTTCGGTTCGGCCACATCCGTTGAAGCGCGGCTTTTAGTTTCGACTCGGGAAGTCGCGCATGCGTAGAGGAGTAAGGGAAGAAGATCGACTGTCCTTTGAACTCGTTCCAGTCGCGTAGCTCATCTCCCACCACGACGCGACGTACGTGATCGCTTGGAATATTGCATTCCTCGAAGACTCGCTGAGGAGCGATCATGGCGTCATCCGAACCGGGAATGCCGAACACGCCAAGCCGGAACACGTGGGTCCCCAGACGAGAAATGGAGGCGCGCTCGATCGCGTCGAACACCCCACCTGCCCCGCCCCCGCTCAGAGACCAAGGATGCTCCGCAAACCGCCCCCGCTCCACATCCTCCACACTCACCCACTCCGACGGTTCACCCCCCGGCTTCCGCCACTGCGAGGTGATCGCCTTCCATACCTTCCCCTCCGCCGGTTCCTTCGGAGGGCTGGGCTCGCCCCGGATGCCCAGCACCGCCCGGATCGGCTGAGCCTGCCGTGCGAACTGGTTGCGGCCCGCCAGGATGACCGTCGGGGTGCCGTGGCCTGGGATGAAGGCGCCGGACGTGTCCAGGACGTGCGTGAGCTCGATGCCCGGGAAGTCGCGCTTGCGGCGCGTCTCAGGGTCCTTGTACGGGCCGCCGTGGAAGTACGACTCGATGAGCGTCGCGCCGAACTCCCGCTTCATGAAGGAGTTTGAGGTGATCTGGCCGGTGAAGCCGCCGCTGCGGTAGTCGTCGCCTGAGCGTACGGCGAGTTCGAAGATGCGCTGGGCGAACGGCACGGACAGTGCGTACTTGCCCGAGCAGGCCCAGTAGATCTTCCGGTAGTTCTCGTTCTCCTGCTTGTCCTTGACCGTGATGTATGGCGGGTTGGCGACGACCACGTGGTACGAGCCGCGGCCCAGCAGGTCCACGCTCTTCACGTACTCCTTGACGTCCTCCGTGCGGTACGTGAAGACCTCGCCGCGTTCCGCGTCGTCCAGGGTCGGGTCCGTCTCACGGCCCGCCTCCCGCCCGTGCAACAGCGAGTCCGCGACCGCGATCCTGATCGGCATGGAGGGCGCCGCGGAGAGCCGGTCGACGCGGCACTCCTGGACCATGGCGACGAGGAGACGGAAGCGGGCGATGGAGACGGCGTACGGGTTCTTGTCGGCGCCGTGGACGGACTCCAGGGCGCGGCGGACCAGAGTCCAGTTCTCCGTGCCGGGCTCGGCATCGCGCCACTTGGCGAGGATGCGGCGGAACAGGCTGAGCAGGAAGTGACCCGATCCGCAGGCCGGGTCGATGCAGCGCAGGCCCCGTACCACCGGAAGGTCGTCCGGGCCGCCCTCGTCGTACGTCTCGCCCCTCCAGTCCTCTGGGCGGTACTTCCACACCGGGTCGAGGCCGAACTCCTCCAGGGCAGGGTCCAGGGTGAGGTCGAGAATGAACTCCTCGACGAACTCCGGGGTCTGGAGCAGGGCGTACGTCTTGCGGGCGTGCTCGGACAGGTCCTGGTAGAGGTCGCCGAGGAAGTGGGTGTCGAGTTCCGAGTCGGTGAAGTCGTACCGGATGCGGCCGTCGGAGCCGCGCTCACGCCAGAAGGCGAGCAGCCGGGCCGCCGCCTCGTAGGAGGGGTCGAGCTCCCACAGCGGATTGTGCGCGGGGTCGAAGAGGCCCTCCGCGATGACGTGTTCGCGGCCGAGCGCGCGGAAGGACTCCTTGAGCCAGTCGCGGTCGTTCAGCTCGGGGCTGCGGCGGAAGAACGCGTCGTGGTGGTCCTGGGCCTCGGCGAGGCGCTCGCCCGGGCCGGACAGCCTGGCCTCCGGGATCAGCCCGTTGTCCTCGCTGAAGCGGACGAAGACGCAGGACAGGACCCAGGCGGCGGCGATCTGCACCACCCGCTCGTCGCGCCAGGTCTCGTAGGCAGTGGTAGGGGAGGTGCGCTCCGAGGCGAGAGCCTCTTCGTACTCGGCGCGAAGGGCGGCGGCCTGCGCGTCCGTATCCTCGGCTTCCGCGCGCTCCCGCAGGTCCTCTTCCAGGAGCGCGACCTGCTTCTGCAGGTCCTTGAGCAGCGCGGCGCGGTCCAGCGACGCGGTGGGCGCGTCCGTCGCGTCCGGTGCGTCGGTAGCGTCCATCGTGCGGGCTTCCTCGGAGGACACTGGGTGACCTCTCCATCCTCAGTTCGTGGTTCCCGCCGTGTTGCTCTCACGCCGGGCCTGCCCATCCTGCCAGCCCGGACCGGAGAACAAGGAGCCACGGTGGGGTGCGAACACTGACAGGGCTAGCTGCCGGTGAGCGGGATCCCGCCCATGCGGCCCAGGCCGAAGGCGAGGCGGTAGATGTCGGGCAGGTCGAGGAGGGAGAAGTCGTCGACTTCCTTGTCGCGGCGGCGCAGCACGCCGAGGTCGATCAGCTCCTGGACCAGCCGCCGCAGGTCGTCCGGGTGGCGGGGCCCGGTGCGCACCAGTTCCGGCCGGTCGGACTGCACATAGCGGGCTGACTCCTCGCGCAGTTCGCGCGGGAGGTCACGGTCCTTCCAGATGCCGATGACCTTGCCCTGTGCGAGGGGCACCTGGCAGCCGGCCAGTGGCTTTATCGCCAGCTCCACCCACGGGGTGTCCTCGCAGACCTGGTCCACCCGCACGGTGGACGCCTCCCGCACACCGCTGCGGATGGCGTCGTGGTGCAGTGCGCGGGCGTGCGACGGGTGGGACGTGCGGGTCGTCTCGGCGGCCACGGCCAGGGCCTTGAGAAAGCTGCGCGGGCTGATCCGGTCCTTGCTGTCCATGAGGTGGTTCGGCAGCCAGGTGTAGGGCCGACCCTGGCGGACGTTACTGCCCATGAACTTGTCGGCGATCCGCTCGAACAATGCGGTCTGGGCCTTGGCGTCGTTGCGCAGGGCGGCCGGTGGGACGTACCGGTCGGCCTGCCAGTACCGGTCCTCGTCCGGGCCCGGCTCCCAGCCGCCGGTGATCCGGCGGAACCGCCGCGCGGAATCGTCGTCGTTCTCGTTGCCCAGGTGGTGGAAGAGGAGCCCGTACAGGTCGGTGCGGGACCACTCCAGGTACGCCGCGTTCCCCGACAGCTTTGAGGCGTCGGGGAAGAGCTGCTTCGCCGTGTCGAACATGTCGGGGCGCGCGAACACCTTGAAGCGGATGTTGCGAGTGCCGAACCGCATCCGCAGCGCGACCCGGAGCAGACCGGCGATCAGCTGGTCCGTCGTGGCCCGATCATGGTGCAGGTGCTCCAGGCCGTCGAAGACCAGCAGGTGGACCACGTCGTCCGCGGATGCCTCGGCGTCCGCCTGCGCGATGGTGCGCTCCGCCGGGCCGGGGTTCGCCCGTACCCAGGCGACCCGGTCGGCCCACTCGGCCGACTCCTTTAACTCCGGCTGTCCCAGGGCGGTGAGCAGCACGGCGTACCAGATCTCGTCCGGCAGGGCGCCGTCCGCCACCAGGCCGTACAGGGCCAGAGGGCCGGGATAGTGCGGCGAGCCCATGTCCATGCCGTGGCCAGAGGAGACCCGCAGGCGGCGCAGCCGGGAGATGCCGTACTCGACGGCGGCGGCCTCGCGCAGGGCGGGATCGAGCAGCGAGCGGGCCCAGAAGGTCTTGCCGACGCCCCGGCCGCCCTGCACCACCGTGCTGTCGACGTACAGGGCGGCCCGGTGCGCGTCCGGCATGTACAGGGTGTGCGAGGTCGGCGGCCGGGTGTCCGCGTCCACGGTGCCCTCCAGCGCCCGCGACAGCAGATCGCGGTACTCACCGGGGCTCAGCGGCTCGGTCATCAACTGCCTTCCTCGTCCTCGGCCTCCGGGTCGTCGTCGACGACCGGACCCGCCAGGATCAGCGGGACGGTGGTCTCCAGGAAGTCACGGTACGCGGCCTGCACGAAGGCACGGTCCTGCCACTGCGGGGAGTCCGGCACGTTCATGCCGACCAGACCGGCCTCGAAGAGGATCGGGATCGGGTAGTGGGGGGCGGAGTCGTCCTCCGGAGCCGGGGCGAACTCGTAGCGCCGCACGATGTCCGCCGCGCAGGTGGGCGGCATGCCCGGCGCGACGTCGTCGTAGAGCGCGGCGAAGCAGTCGTGGGAGTTCAGCCGGAAGGACTCCAGGTACGCGTCCATCGAGTGGTGCACCGAGTCCGGCACCATCGACGCCACCATGCGGAGCTTCTCGCGGATAAGCCCGGCCTGGCCCGACGACGCCCACGCCTCGAAAAGATCCCGGTAGCCCGCCCAGGTCTGCGCGTTGTCCGCGCCGAACAGCAGCGCGAGGTCGCACAGGCGGGAGATGGTCACGGCCGCGACGTCGTGGATGCCGGCCCGGCTGTCGAGGAGCACCACATCGGGACGGCGCCCGCTGTCGCCACGCTCCACCGCCTCCTCGCAGGCGCTGACTGTGGCCGCCAGCCGGTCGGCGAAGCCCGTGCCCGCGGCGTCGGCGTACACCCGGTTGAGTTTGTCCACATAGGAGTTGGGCAGGCCGTCGGTGCCTGCGCCGCGCGCCGGGGCGATCCACAGTTCCCCTCGGTTGCGCGGGTCGTACCCGGAGCGCGCCACGATCTCCAGGCCCTCCGCGTTGCCCAGCGCGGACTCCACCAGATGGTCCACGACGCCGTGACGGCACAACCGGCCCGACCCGAGGAGGAGCGGGCCGACGCCGGGTGACTCCAGGTCGAGGTCGACGACCAGGACGATGTTTCCCTCGTCGGCGAGACGGCGCGCCAGGATGGCGGCCGCCGTCGTACGGCCCACGCCGCCCTTGAAGCCGTACAGGGCGGTACGTCGGGTGCGGGGTGTGCCGTCCTCGGGCGCTGAGGGCGTGGAGACCCTCGCCCAGTCCTCGCCGACGACCGTGTTGTCCAGGAACCGGACCGAGCCCGCGGTGGTGGGTCCTGCGATGTCGTCGATCGCGCGGGGAGCACCGAGTAGCGTCTTCGCGGAGAACATGGCCGAGGCCAGCAGGAGGGGGCGTTCGCCGCTGTACCGGCCGAGCTGTTCGGTGAACGCGGCCCGCCATCCGTCCTCCTGCCCCGTACCCGCCTTGTGGTCACCGCTGTCGTCCACGATGAGGGAGAAACGGCCCAGGACATCCCGTACCAGCAGCACGGGGAAGCCCTCCTCGGCAACCCGGCGAGCGATCCCGAACGCGACCGGACGCGCCTCGTCGAAGCGGACCGTCGAGTCGTACGGGGTCATGACAGCCTTCCGGTGATCACAGCCTGCTCATGCAGGGAGAGAACAAGTGTCGCCGCCTCCCGGCGGCAGTCCACGACGGACGCTTCGACGGCCGTCCCGTCGGTGTAACGGTCCGCCTCGGTCCAGGAGGCGAAGTCCGAGAGCTTGTCCATGGTCTGGAGAAGCTCCGCACCGGTGCGGCCGTGCGTCAGGAGGGAAACGGCCGGGAGTACGTCGGCTATGTGGCCCAGGGGCTCCAACTTGTTGTTGGAGGGGTTGTTCCACCAGGGCTTGTGCGAGGTGCGCCCTTTCCTGTCCGTCATGGACACCTCCGTGGTGAACCGCAGCAGCAGGCTCTTCACCGCACACTCCGCCGCGAACCCGAAAAGGTGGTCGGCCGTCGGCAGCCGCTGGTCGTCGTGGAGGTATACGGCATCCTCGAAATGCCGCGCCGCGGCGCAGGCGTAGTGGTACTCGACCGAGGTGTCGTCGTCTGTGTTGTCGTCCGGCACGCCGTTGATCGTATGCCGCCGGACTGCTCCGAAGGGGTGAATCGACGCAGGACGGATGCGGCTGACGCACGGTCACCAGTCAGTCGTCGCCAGGTAGTTCCCGCCGTTCCCGTTCCCCTGTTCCTGCAGCTCCTTCATGAACAGCCCCTCCAGCGGCTCCCACTCGCTCACCCGGTCCACCACGTCCACCGGGCAGCCGTCCAGGGCCGGGCTGGCCTGCGGGTCCTCCATGGGGACGAGCAGCCACAGGCCGTGCGGGGTGTCGGCCGGATGCCGGGCCGCCTCCTGGAGGGACACCAGGAGCTCCCGGCCACCGGCCTCCCAGTAGCGAGCCGCGAGGCCCGCCCGGTGCACCAGCAGGACGGTGCGCGGGCCTGCCTGCTCGGCGAGGGCCGTGCACCGTGCCGCGACGCGTTCGGCGGCGAGCCGTGTGTAGGAGCCCAGCGCCGTCCCGACAAGACCGGTGGCGGCGAACTTGGCGTCCGCCTTCAACAGGGCCTGCCACCGGACCTGCTGCTCATCGGCCAGCTCGTGCAGCGCGGTGAGGAACAGCTCGTCCAGGGCGACGGGCAGCACACCGAAACGGGCGGCCAGTCGCTGTGCCGTGCCGGGCAGGAGGGCGCCCTTGACGGTCAGGGCGAGGAACCCGCCCCGGCGCAACGTGTTCTCCAGCTTCAGCGCGCTCACCCGGCGCGGGTCGCGGCCCTCCGCCAACTGGCCCTGCGCGGCGGCATACATCGTGCCGGTGCTGGTCAGCACAGACCCGCTGTACGCAGGCCGGCTCTGCTCCGGATCCCGGTCGGGCGGGAAGAAGCGCTTGGACTCCCGGTCGTGCTGCAACGGGAAGCCCGCCTCGGAGAGGGCCTCCTCCAACTCCACGTAGGTGGCATCGGCCAGCACCGCAAGGCCCGGGAAACGGGCGCGGACCCGGGCCAGCAGATCGTCGGCGCCGATCCCGAGCCCAGGACGCACCCCGGCGGCCGCCTGCGAGATCCGCAGCGCCCGGTCAAGTCCCAGGCCCAGTGGGAACAACTCGAAGCGCGGCGAGACACCGACACCGCCGGCCATGGCGGCGGCCAGCGCCACCAGGCGGGTGTCAGCCAGCGGCGTCATCCCCTCCGGCGCGTCCACGGAGCGCAGCTCACGCAGGACGGTCGCCCGGCCGGGCAGCGGATCGCGGGCCGCCACGTCCTTGGCGACCTGCCCGAGCCGGGTCGCGTACTCGGCGAGCTCCACCGGGGTCGGGTCGTCGCTGCCGGGGACGTCTTCAAGGGCGAGGAGGACCGCACCGTCGCGCCGCAGCACGGCGAGCCTCGGTGGGGCCTCGTCCGCGGCGTCGCCCTCGGAGCCCGCACCGCCCCCGGGCCCCGAACCGTCTGCGGAGCCTTGGTCACGTCGGCGGGACTCGACCTCCGCGGCCGCGCGCACCACGGCCAGGGCCTTCGCTTGGAGACCGGCCCGGTCCGTGTCGCCGCCGTCGTCGTCGTGCAGGGTACCGTGCCTGACCCGCAGCTCGGCGGCGAGTTCCTGCGCAGTCATCACCCTGCCCTGCTCGGACAGTATGGTCACCAACTCGTCGCGGACACGGAGGAGCCAAGGCAGCGCGGCCCACTGCTCGATCGCGGCGATCTGGTTCCCCGACACGGTCGGCTGACTGATCTTCAGCGCGTCGGCGATGGCAGGCTGGGCCGGCCAGGTGGCCGACAGAGCAGCGCCCGGCAGACCCAGCGTGGCCAGGACGATATCCGGCCTCGGACGGGTGCGGCGGTTGCCCTCCGCCGGGGTGAGCCGGGCCGCCAGCGTCTCCACCGACTCCAGGGCCTCTTGCGGGGCATCGGCCGCCACCGGTACGGGCTTCCTGGGCGCGGTGCGTCGGCGCAGTTCCTGGTTCCACTGGCGGTGACGCCGGTTGAGTTCCTTGCGGATCACGTTGCCCGCGCCCCGGGCGCGGGAGATCGCGTGCGGCGGGATGTCGAGGAGCGCTTCCACTGTGGCGGCGCCCAGCCCGGCTGCCACGGAGACGGCCCGTGGAGAGAGTCCCGCCGCATCCAGCGGCGTCTTGAGTCCAGCGGCCGCGGCGGCCTGCTCGCGCGCGTCCTCCACGTCCTCGGCTTGGGCATCCACCGTGGCCGGCGTCGTCGCGGGACGGGCTGCGTCCGCTGTACGGAAGACCTGGCGCCAAGCCTCCTGCATCTGGCGCAGGCTGTCGTACCGCTGATCGATATCGCGGTGCAGTGCTCGCTCGAAGAAGCCGGTCAGGCCCTCGCTCAGCGCTGGCTCGAACAGCTCGCGGGCGACATAGAGTTCCGCCTTCGGGACGGTGAGCGGGTCGCCCTGACCGTCCCCCCACACGGGGCGCTCGCCCGAGGCCATCTCGTGCAGGGTGACGCCGGTGGCGTACCACTCGGCATGGTCGTCGTAACGGGCGCGACGGCTGCCGCCCAGGAACGGATCGAGATAGCCGCGGGTGCCCGCGTGGATGTCCTGGTCGGGCGCGTCGGCCAGGGAGAAGTCGAACAGCATCAGCTGCCAGGAGCCGTCGCTGCGCTTGAACAGGCCGAGGTTGTCCGGCTTGACGTCACGGTGGCGCACTCCGCGGGCGGCCAGACTGTCCAGAGCGTCGAAGAGGTCGTTGCCGAACCGCTCCAGCTGGCCGTACCCGAGCCGGCCCTCGCCGCGAAGCCGGGTTCCGAGGCTGACCGGGTCCCGGTCAGCGGACGGCCGAAACCCGCCCGCGTACTCGATCTCCAGAACGGTGTGGCCGCCCAGCTCGCGGGGGTCGGCAAGCAGCTTGACGATGCGGCTGCCGCCCACCTCGCGCAGCGCTTTCGCCTCCGCGTACAGCCTTGCGTCCTTCTCACGGTCGAGAGCCACCTTGAACACCCGGAGGGAGGCCGGGCCCGCCGTGGTCGCCATGTCCTCCTCGATGCGGCGGACCAGGAGGGCGCGGGCGGTGGCGCCGGTGCCGAGGACGCGGACGACCTCCCACTCCTCGTCCAGCTGCTCGCCGGGCTGGGCCGTCAGCGGATCCGTCAGCACGGCGGCGGACCGCCCGGCTTGCGCACGATCGGCCTCCGCGGCGTCGAGCAGCCGCAGGAACTCCTCGGCGGACGACAGCCGGTTCTGCACATCGGAGGCGGTGGCCCGGAAGACCAGGTCGTCGAGTTCGGCGGAGACACCGTCGGAGACCGCGTACGGGTGCAGTCCGCCGTCGGCGGCCAGCCGGTCCACCAGAGCGCCGCGCGCATCGGCAGGCGGCTTCCCGGTGAGCAGGAGGTAGGCGAGGCTGCCGATGCCGAAGACATCGAGGTCCACGGGATCGGCGAACTCCCTGTTGGCCTCCGGAGCGAGGTACACCTGGGCGATGTCGGCGACAAGGCCGGAGTCCAGCGGTGTGTCTCCCAGCGACAGGTGCGAGGTGGTCTCGAAGTCCCGGGCCGCGGTCTGCCAGTCGGAGATCCGCAGCACCGGGTCCGAGCCGTCCTCGCGCGCGGTGACGTACACCGAGCGCGCGGACAGGGCCCGGTGGTACAGCGAACGGTTGTGGGCGTACCGCACGGCCTCGGCGAGCTGACGCACCAGATCCAGACGCAGAGCAGGCGTGAGACGGCCGCCGTACGCGTCCAGGTACGCGTCGAGTCGCAGGTCCGACTCCTGGTGGCGGAACAGGATCGCCGGGCCGCCCTGATGCTCGCGGATCTGCATGGCCTGGACGATGCCGCGGTGATTGATGCCCTGCAGGACCTGGTACTCGCGACGGGCCGCGCGGTCCACCCGGCTGCGTTGCTCCGTCGAGGCTCCCTGGCCCGCCAGATAGATCCGGACCCGGCCGCTCTCCTTGGCTAGACCGTCGTCGCGCACCGCGAGCCGGTCCTCCCAGCCGGGGCCCGCGTCCAGGGCTCGCGGCTCCAGCCGCCAGTCCTCCCCGAATCGTAGGTGGGCAGTGGAGTGACTGACCCCTATGCGCTTCATCAGCTCTTCGAGCCGCTGACCGTCCTCCTGGGTGATGCGCCAGCTCTCCCGCTCCGGAGGCAGCCCGAGGAGACCGTCCCAGATACCGGGAAGGCCGCTCGTGCCGTCGTTGCGCCCGTAGACGGCGGTGCGCTGGAACTGGTCCAGCTCGCTCACCAGACCGGGATCGTGCAGGAAGACCGCCGGCTTGATGAAGGGGACCTTCCTCGGGTCGACCCCCGACGCGCGTGCTGCCCGCTCCAGCTGGGCCTTGAGCTCCTTGGCCTTGAGATCGGTGAGGTGCAGCGGGTTACGCAGGGTGCGCACCCGGTCGTCGTGGAACTGCCAGGTGTCCCCGTGGTTCACCACCCGCCCCGGATGCCCCTTGAGCTCCAGCAGGTACACCCCGCCGGGCACGGAGATCAGCAGGTCGCACTCGTTGACCCGCCCGGTGACACCCGTGAACCGGAACGTCGCCCACGCCCGGTACGGCTCGGCCATCGGCATCAACTGCCGTACATGCTCAAGACCCTCCTGCTCCCAACGGAAGCCGGAACGGCGCGGCTGGAACCAGCGCTCGCGGCGCGCGGGCGGACCGGGCTTCGGAGCGGACGGCCGCGCGGTCGACATCAACTGGGGACCTCCGGTGTGGGGTGGACGGGTATGAGGCGGTCCGCGAAGACGGGCTGGCGCCTGGGCGCTCGGCAGGCAAGGGGCAGGTCTTACACCCGCACGGCATCCTAGTCGCTGCGGTCTCAGCGTCGGCCTGCTCGATCACGGCACACACCACCTGCTGACAAGTACCGAACCGGATGAGATCGCCAGCGCCGACCACGCCTGGCGCGTTATAGGGCGAGGCAGTTGCCGTCGGCTTCACCGTGACCGCCACGGCGAGCATCCGACAGTATCCGGGACACCCCAGTCGAGAGCATCGAAACGACCCTGCCTGAGGTCGATGAGCCCGCGTAACCCCACGGTCCGGCGGACGACGTCGGTCCTGCAACGCACCTCGCCGGCTGGTGGGACTCCGAGGACTATCTCGATCTTGGCGTCGTGTTTGTTCTCCTAGGCAGGGGCTGTCGCAGCGTGGTGCAGATGCCGTGACCAGACCAGTACGTCCTCACCGCAGCAGGAACGAACATCGTGCGGCTCAGCCAGTGCTCCCGCCGGGCACGACCCCGAACCGAATACCCAGCCCCATGAGCAGCTTCCAGCGTCTGTGCGGACCTGCTTGATACGTCCGACGCATAGGCCCTCTGAAGATCACCAACAGCATCCGCTTGACTGAGCCACGATTCATCCGTCGCAGACAAGAGTCGAGGCCCCGTGCCTGCGCTGACGATCAGGTTCCGGCTGACCCTGTGGCGTCGTCCTCCCGTCCACCGAGACCGCCCTCTTGTAGTTGGCGCTCCGCGATCGTGAGCTCGTCTTCAAGAGCCGCCAGGTCCTCGGAACCGATCAACACGGCGATCGGGCCCGACCCGTCCACGATGGTGACGCGGCCTGCGTGGGCGGAGACTCGTCGTGCGAGGCTGCCCAGTTCGGGTGGCAGGGAGGAGGCCTGCAGCGTGGCACCGGGCACCACGGCCGTATCCAGCGGCGCATGATGGCTGAGCAGAGAGTTGAGCAGGCATGCGCGGCGTGCCGCTTCGCTCGACCGGTCCCGGGCGAGGGCTTGCCTCACCGCATCCCCGAGGAACTCCTCCACCGGTTGTCCCGCGGCGGCGGCTTGGGCACGGATCCGCTTGGCCGCCTTGGGAGGGAAAGGGACGCTCATCCGCAGCCTGCCGTCCGGGCCGGGGAACACGGTGCACAGAACATCGATGGGCAACGCGTCCCGAAGTCTTCGCCACACCCTCTTGATGGCCTGCGTCTCGGATGCGGCGGTTACGAGAGTCATGATGTGCCTCCTGTCGGAGGAAGCGGCCAGTGGCATCTCGGCCGCGCGTCGCGCTGCCTTCAGCTCAACGCCGCTCACGGTGCGAGTCAGAATGATCTCGATGGCATACAGGGACATCGGTCTCCTCCTTGTGCGGTCGTACGGATTGCCGAAGTGCGGGGACACGATCAGCTGAGGGAAATGGGGCCGTCGGGCAGCCACCCGTCCACGTAGCCGGCGGCCATCAGGACGACGCCTTCTGGGGAGATGTCCCGGTGGCGGGACTTGAGTTCCTTGACGCCCCATCTGGCATGCGCTGCGGACAACTGCTGAATCGCATCGGACTCTTCGGCGCTGATCCTGATGAGGAACACGTGCGAAATGGTCGGCTGATCGTGCTGCCAGCACTCGCCGTCCTGCGTTGTATGAATCCCGTAGAGCGATCCGTATCGGGGCTCGTGGATCTGGAATCGTTCGGCGAGGAACCGGGTGGCCGACTCGCGGAAATCGGCGCCCGAGCCGAGCAGCACCTGGGGGACCGTCCAGCCGCTGCAGCAGGCCCTGCAGAGCATCAGGCGGTCCTGGTCATCCAGGAGCAGCAAGTAGACACGGCGGTCGAGGCGTGGCGACGGCGAAGGCGGAGCGGGCATGAAGCCAGGCTGCACGGGCGGCTAGTCAACTAGCAATTGGAGTACCGCCTGATGGGTGAGGCCTGCGTCGGGCGTTCGGGGTGGCGGTGAACGCGGAATCGATGGCCCGATCCCCCGAGCGGGGCAGTGGCCTGTGCATGACAAAAAGGGAAGTGATCTTCGCGTTCACGGGAAGGCGCTCTACGGCGGGTGACATCACCCCAGGTAGACCCCACTCGTGAACACCCCACCGCAGCTCAGAGCCCCAGTCGGAGTGATCCGGCTGGGGCTCTTCGGTGTTGGCGGCAGGCGCTCTCCCGGGTCTGCTCTTCTGCGTCGCAGCGAACGGCTGAACTCGAGCGGGCCTTCGCTGGCATCATGCTGCACCTTCGGCCGGCCAAGGGTGAAACGGGTGGGCATCGCGCGTGGATATGGGCCGCGGCTGCCGGACGGCAGGGGTTTTCCGAGCGCATATGCGTGAGTGAGATCAGCTGATCAGCGGGTTCCAGGTAGTTCGCGGTGCCGGTGACGGGAAAAGCGGCAGAGGTGCTTCCGCTGTCAGTACCTTGCCAGCGCAGCTCCCTGCAGTCCTTTCTCCCTGGTGAGCGGCGGTCCCTCTCGGCAAGAATTCAGGCAACGGCCGAGGGGGAATCGGCCGGGATTCACAGAGGAATTAAAAATTCCGAGGGGGAATTTCTTTCATGAGTAGGACTTCGCTGCGTGCCGTCGGCGTCACCCTGTCTATTGTCGCCGCTTCCGTGATGGGCGTGGTGAGCGCGACCGCCGCCGTCGCCGCCCCGGCCGCGACGGTCGCCGAGGTGGGGGACCCGATCTGGGATGTGGCACCTGTCGATGGCTTGAAGGACCCCATCTGGGACGTGGCGCCGGTCGCTGTCGACGGGGACCCGATCTGGGATGTGCCGCCGGGCGGTACCGAGCAGGACCCGATCTGGGACTGACTTCCGGCCACATGTGACCGAAAAGGGCCCGCTCTCCCGGAGTGGGCCCTTCTTGCTGCCCAGTTCCCGCATACTTCATTGCGGAACCGTTTCCTTCTTCACATAATGACCGCGCAGCTTGAGGCGCGTCACGGGGGCGAGGGAGCGTACATGCTGGAACCGTTGGGGCTGGGTGCCGAGGCGGCGGAGGTCTACCGGGCCGTACTCAAACGGCCGGATTTCGGCGTCGAGGACTTGGTGGCCACGCTGGGCTGGCGTCCGGAACTGGTACGTGCCGCACTCGACGAGTGTGTTCGGCTCTCGCTCGTCAAACCCTCCTGGGAAGCGCCGGGCGGATTGCGTGCGGTGAGTCCGGGGATAGGCCTCCAGGCGCTTCTCACGCGACAGGAGAATGAATTCCTGGAACGGCAGAAGCGGATAGCCGAGGCGCGTATCGAAGTGGCCCGCTTCGTCGACGAGTACACCGCTGCCCAGCAGAAACTGCGCAGCACCGTCATCGAACGGCTCATGGGAATCGACGAGATTCGCGCCCGTATCGAGGAATTCACCCAGGACTGCAAGTCGGAGCTGTTCACTTTCGCGACCGGTGGCCTGCAGTCGGAGGCCGGCCGGCAGGCCAGTCGTCCGTTGTGCGAGGAGTTGGCCCAGCGGAATGTGGCCATGCGGAGCATCTATCTGGACAGCGTCCACAACGACCCGGCGACGGTCGAGCACCTGCGTTGGCTGCACCGCCACGGCGACCAGGTCCGGACCACCGCCTCACTGCCGTCCCGGATGCTGATGTTCGACCGCACCCACGCCGTGCTGCCGATCGACCCCGACGCCTCGGGCGCCGGCGCACTCGTCCTGCGTGGTCAGGGCGTCATCGCCGCCCTCAGCGAACTCTTCGACCGGGTCTGGGAGAGCGCCATTCCGTTCAGCGGGGGCAGACCGCAGCCCCGGGAGCGCGGGGAGGAGGAGCTCTCGGGACAGGAACAGGCCGTCCTGCGGCTACTCGGCGAAGGACTCACCGACGAGGTCGTCGCCCGCAAGCTGGGTGTCTCGGTGCGCACCGGACGTCGCATCACCGCCGACCTGATGGCCCGCCTCGGCGCCCGCAGCCGGTTCCAGGCCGGGCTGCGGGCCGCGCAGCTCGGCTGGCTCACGGGATCAGAGACCGTATAGGCCGCGTATAGCAGCCGAATCCACTCTCGACTCATCGAATGGATGGCGGAGTCACCGGACTCCGATACCGATCCCTCATTGGAGTCGAGATGCCCAACGCGAACGTGACGACCGGACTTGACGCTGCCCGCAAGCAGGAGATCAAGGAGATCGTCTGCGACATCCTGGAGATCGACGAGGACGAGGTCACCGGGACCAGCCTCTTCAAGGAGCAGCACGACGCGGACTCGCTCCGCGCCATCGAGATCCTCGCCGCGCTCGAGCGCACCCAGAAGGTGACCATCGACCAGGCCGAACTCAGCCGCATGGTCAACCTGGAGGGCGTCTACGTCGTCGTGTCCGAAGCCGCACAGAACTGATCTGCCGTCCCGACCGTCAGATGGGTGAGCTTCGATGAACGCTTCGATCAACACAGACGCGCGAGGTCACGGCCGACCCGAGGACCCGCGCCCCGAGGCCGCCGGGCGCCGGGTGGTCATCACCGGGCTCGGCGTGGTCACCAGCATCGGCATCGGTGTCGAGGCCTTCACCGCCGGCCTCCGTGCGGGACGCAGCGGTGTCAAGCCGATCACCGCGTTCGACACGACAGGGTTCGCCCACGCCAACGGCTGCGAGGTCACCGACTTCGAGCCGGAGCGCTGGATCACCCGGCAGCGGCCGGACGAACTGGGCCGGGCGAGCCAGTTCGCGGTGGCCGCCGCCAGGATGGCGGTCGCGGACGCGGGACTGGACGAGGAGGACGTGCGGGCCCGCCGCTCCCTGGTGTCCGTCGGCACCACGGACGGCGAGTCCCGCGACCTCGACCAGCTCGTCGCCGCCGGTCTGCGGGGCGGGCCGGAACAGTACGATCCGGCCGTCGCCCGGCGAGTTCCCGCCGGCCGGCTCTCCGTCGGCATCGTCCGCGAGCTGGAGCTCGAGGACGTGGAGGCCGTGACGATTCCCACCGCGTGCGCGGCGGGCAACTACGCGGTCGGCTACGGCTACGACGCGCTGCGCAGCGGCGATGCCGACATCGCCCTGTGCGGAGGCGCCGACGCCGCCTGCCGCAAGACGTTCACCGGCTTCTACCGGCTCGGCACCATCGCCCCCGAGGTGTGCCGGCCCTTCGACAAGGACCGTGAGGGCATCCTCACCGGTGAGGGGGCGGGCATCCTTCTCATGGAGAGCCTCGACTCGGCACTCGCCCGTGGGGCCCGCATCTACGCCGAGGTGCTCGGGTACGGACTCGCCTGTGACGCCCTGCACCCGGTCGCCCCGGACCAGGGCAGCATCGCGCGGACCATCGAGATCGCCCACCGCAACGCCGGAATCACCCCGGACCAGGTCGACTTCGTCTCCGCGCACGGCACCGGCACCAAGGCCAACGACATCACCGAGGCGGGCGCCATCCGCCAGGTGTTCGGCGCGGACGCCATGCCGCGCACCGTCTCCATCAAGTCGATGATCGGCCACAGCATGGGCGCGGCCAGTGCCGTCTCCGCGGCGGCCTGCGCCCTGGCGATCACCGAGGGCTTCATCCCGCCGACGGTCAACCACCGGGAGACGGACCCCGAGTGCGGCGTCGACTGCGTACCCAACGAAGCCGTCGAGGCGGAGCTGTCCGTCGTGCAGAACAACGCGCTCGCCTTCGGCGGCAACAACGCCGTGCTGATCCTCGGGGCCTACCGGAGCGCGGCATGAGCTGGATCGTGACCGGGATGGGCGCCGTCGCCAGCATCGGCGGCAGCGTCGAGGAGATCTTCGGGTCGCTGGTCGCCGGCCGCAGCGGGCTCGCACCGCTGCGGGGTTACGACCGCGCCGGCTTCCGTGCGCAGGTGGCGTACGAGATCGACGACCGTCCGGCGCCGGGCGTCGACGAACCGCTGCGGGCCACCCGCTGGCTGGAACAGGCCGTCGCGGCGGCAGCGGCGGACGCCGGGCTCGGCGACGACCTGTCGCGGGTGCCGGTACTGGTCGGCACCACCCTGCGCGAGCTGCGCTCGGTGGAGCTGTCCTGGCGGGACAAGGTCCCCTTCGACGCCGCCGATCTGCACTTCGGCACCATGCTCCGGCGCCGCTTCGGCGCCGCCGACACCCATACCGTGGCCAACGCCTGCTCGGCCTCCCTGTACGCCCTGGCGCTCGGCGCCGACCTGCTCGACCTGGGGGCGGCGGACACCGTCGTCGTCGCCGGCGTCGACACCATCACCGAGAGTACGTACGGGCTGCTCGACCGCTGCTATCCCGAAGCCCCCGACCGGGTACGGCCCTTCGACCGGGCCCGGCGCGGAATGCTCCAGGGCGAGGGCGCGGTGGCCGTCGTCCTGCGCAGGCAGAGCGACGGCCCGGGCGCCGGTGCCCGCGTCCACGCGCGGGTTCGGGGAGTCGCCGTCAACTGCGACGCGCACCACCCGTCGGCGCCCGACGCCAAGAACATCGCGGCGGCCGTCCAGGAGGCGCATCTGCGGGCCGGCGTACGGCCGGCCGACATCGACCTCGTCATGCTGCACGGCACCGGGACCCCGCTGAACGACGAGGCGGAGTCCACGGCGCTCGGCGCGGTGTTCGGGGGCCTCGACCCCTCTCCGTACATGACCGCGATCAAGTCGATGACCGGGCACACCGCCGGCGCGTCGGGGCTGCACAGCCTCGTCGCCGCCGTCGACGCGATGCGCACCGGGACCGTCCCGCCGACCGTGTACCTCGACGATCCGGTGGAAGCCGTGGCCGGTTTCCGCCTGGTACGGGGCGTCGCCGAGCGGCCCGCGACGCCGCTGCGCATCGCGCAGATCGACTCGTTCGGATTCGGCGGGCTCAACGCGGTCGCGGTCGTCGAACGCGTCCAGGAGCCCGTCGAGGAGAGCGGGGCGACCGGCGGGACCCGAGCGGCCGGAGCACGTGAAGAGGGGGCGGAACAGTGAGTACCGCACGCACGGCGGGCGCCGTGATCACCGGGCTCGGCACGGCGGTGCGCGGCCTCGCGGGGCCGCCGGGCCTGCTCGGGCCGCTGCCCGCGGGGCACCGGTCCGCGACCGACCCCGTCTCCCGGCTCACCGGACGCGGCCTGCGCTACAAGGACCGGGCCACCAAGCTCGCCATGGCCGCGGCCCGGGACGCGCTGAGCGCGGCCGGACTGGTCGACGGCGGCGGGGAGCTGACCGTGTCGGGAGACACCTTCGGAGTGGTCGCCAGCACCAACTACGGCAACGCCGACACGGTCTGCGAGACCGTGCAGACGATTGCCGAGTCCACGTACCTGGCGACCAGCCCGATGCTCCTGCCGGCCACCTCCAGCAACGTGGTCGCCTCCTGGATCGCCATCACGCACGGGCTGCGCGGAGCCAACCTGACCCTGTGCAACGGACCCACATCCGGTCTCGACGCCGTCAACTGGGCCCGTCTGCTGATCGCCGCGGGCCGGGTGGAGCGGGTGCTCGTGGTCGGCGTCGAACCGGACAACCCGGCCGTGCGCCATGTCACGGACGCCCCGGACCCGCGGCCCTATGACGGGTACGACGGGTACGACAGGGACGGGGACGAGGCCGACGGCGTGCCGGCGCTCTTCGACGGAGCCGTCGCGCTCGTCGTCGAGTCGCCCGGTTCGGCCGCGGCCAGGGGAGTGCGGCCGTTGGCCGCCCTCGGCCCCTACGCCCGCAGGGGCGATCACGCCGGCGCCGTTTCCGAGGTCCGGGCCCTGAACCCGGGCCCGGTCGGGCTGTGGTGCGTGCCCGAGCACCCCGAGGGAGTACGGGCTCCCGCGCCGGCTCTGGGCGCGGCGGCGGGCTCCGCGCCCGTTCATGACCTGTCCGCGCTGTTCGGGCCCGCGTCCGGCGCGCTCGGTGTGCTGCAGTGCGCGGCCGCGACCGTCTGGCTGGACGGCGACGCCACGGGCGCCGGGGACGTCGTGCTCGTCAGTGCGGGCACGGGTGACGCCGGTGGCGACGACGCGGGCGCGGCCCTGATCCTGACCGCACCCGGCACCGTCACGGCCGGCCTCGCGGGCAGTACGCGATGAGGGCCGACGGGGACGGGGCCACCGGCACGCGGCGCACCGCCTCCGTGCGGTTGCGGCGTGCCGCCCGCGGAGCCGGACGGCCGGTGCGGATGCTCACGCTGCACGGCCTGGCCGGCAGCACCTCCGTGTGGCGGGCGTACGAGCGACTGGCCCCGGACGGCGTCGAGTTGTGGGAGGCGGTCCTGCCCTGGAGCGCGGAGGGCAACCCCGACTGGAGTCTGCGCGACGACCCGGCGGACCACGTGGAGCACGCTCTGGACAGTGTGCCCGGCGACGTCGACGTGATCGTCGTGCACTCCTTCACCGCCGGGCCGGCCCTGGAGGCGCTCGCCCGCAGGAGCACCGCACGCGGGCCGCGCGCGGCCGTGGTCGTGGCCCCCTTCCACCGGCGCGGCCCCGGGGACTTCTCCTGGGACGACGCCACGTACTACCTGGGCGGCTTCCACCGCATTCTCGAAGAGGGCCTGCGGATCAGCGCGGGGGACCGGCTGTCCGAAGAGCTTCGCGTGGCGATGGCGTTGCGGGTGCGGGACCGGATCGGACCGTACGGCTGGCAGCAGTTCTTCGGCGCGTACCTGCGCAGCCCGTTCCTCGATGTCTCCGCGCTGCGGCTGCCGGTCCTCGTCCTGGCCGGGGCGGCGGACTTCGCGGCGCCGCCGGACGACGCCCGCGCGCTGGCCGCCGCACTGCCCGACGGAAGGTTCCGCCTCTTCGACGGGTGCGGGCACTTCGCGATGGCCGAGCAGCCACGCCGTTTCGCGGACGCGGTGCACGGTCTGCTGCGCGAGGCCTTCCCCGGGACCTCACTCTGCACCACTGTCCCCGCACCTTCCACCGCCGTCCCCGCCGACCCTTCTGCCCGTTCCTACGTACCGGAGTTGACGTGACCACGAACACCGCTGACATCGAGGCCGCGGTCCTCGCCATCGAGGAGCCGAGCTCCCTGGAGATCCGCCCCCGCTACGAGGGCTCCAACATCTGCACCTGGATCGGCTTCAAGCACGTCAACTACCTCGTCGAGGAAGCCGTCCTGAACCACCTCAGGCAGGCCGGGCTCGCCCCGGGCACGGTCTACGAGGTGTACGGCCTCTGCACGGACATCGTCGACATCGACACCCGCATCCTGCACGCCTTCCACATCGACGACACCGCGATCGCCGAGGTGAAGCCGCACCGCAAGGCCAAGGACGGCGAACTGGTCTTCGCCGTCACGCTCCAGGTGCGGCGGGAGAGCCTGCTGAAGGCCGTCACCTCCACCGTGCGGGTGCAGCTGCGGCTCGACCCGCGCGGAGGCGGCGAGCAGCCGGTGCCGGCCGCGCTCGCGCCGTACGCGGTCGACCGGCTCGCCGCGGTACCCGGCTGGACACCGGAGCCGGTGGAGGCGGACCTCGCCGCCGACGACCTGGTCAAGGAGCTGACGGCCGGGCGGAACGCGTACGCCTGGAAGTTCCGTATCCCCTACTGGTACTGCCACTTCACTGAGCGCCAGCAGATGTCCGGCTATCTGCGGCTCATGGAGGAGGCCAAGGACCGGCTCGTCGCCGACCGCGGGGTCTCCATCAAGACGCTGCTCGACGAGCGGAACTGGATCCCGGTCGTGCCGCACTCGCGCATCACCGTGCTCGACGAGGCGCGCATGGAGGAGGACCTGTACGTGGTCCTCACCGTCGAGAGCGTCTTCAAGGGCTTCACGTACGACTCCCGCATGGACACGTACGTCGTGCGCGACGGACGACTCGTGCAGACCGCGACGGGCCGGATCACCCACGGTTACGCGGTGATCGAGAACCGCCGAGACTGGAGCCTGGTGTCCTTCGACGACCGGATGAACGCGGCCCTGGAGGGCCGGACGGCATGAACCGCGAGGTCGAGGTCGTGGTCACCGGGATCGGTGCCGTCACCTGCCACGGGGCGGGGGCGGACACCCTGTGGCGGGCCATGTCGGCGGCCGGGACCCGGCTGCCGGACCGGCCGGCGGATCCGCTCGCGCGGATGGATCTGCCGCTGATCAGCCTGGTGCCCGAACCCGACCTCGGCCCCGACGCCGGCCCTGTCGCCGAGCGGGCGACCCGCTTCGCCTCGCTCGCCGCCGCCGAGGCGCTGTCCGACGCCGGACTCGACGACTCGTCACTCGCCGCTGCCCGCACGGCCGTCGTGCTGGGCAGTTGCATGGGGGAGCCGGGTGCCAACGAGCGCGGGCGGGGCGCGGGCGACGGCTGGTCGCCGCCGTTCCGGCTCGCCGCGGCGCTCGCCGGTGAACTCGGGCTGTTCGCCGCCGTCCACGACATCGCCAACGCCTGCTCGGCCGGGGGCTACGCCCTGGGCATCGCGGCGGACCTGGTGCGCGCGGGCGAGGCGGACGTGGTGATCGCCGGAGGGTCCGACGCGTACTCGCGGGTCGCGCTCGGCTGCTTCAACCGGCTCGGCGCGGTCGACCCCGAGCGGTGCCGGCCCTTCGAGCGTGACCGGGCCGGCACGGTGTTCGCCGAGGGCGCCGGTGTGCTCGTCGTCGAGTCGGCGGCGCATGCCCGGGCACGGGGCGCGCTGCCGCCCTCCGGGGCCGGGCTGCGCCTCACCGGTGCCGCCTGGAGCTGCGACGCGGACCATCCGACGGCTCCGCAGGCCGACGGGGAGCAGATCGTACGGGCCATGCGCGAAGCCCTCGGCGGGGCGCCGGACACCGTCGGCTGTGTGATTCCGCACGGCACCGGGACCCGGCTCAACGACGTGCTGGAGAGCCGCGCGCTCCACCGGGCCCTCGGGCCGCGCGCCGCCCGGGTGCCGCTCTACAGCCTGAAAGCGCTGCTCGGCCATGCGGGCGGGGCGTCCGCCGCGCTCGGCGCGGTCGCGGCGGCGCTGGTCCTCAGGCACGGGGAGGTCCCGCCGAACGTCCCGCTCAAGGAGCAGGACCCGGAGTGCGAGGTGCTGTTGCCCCAGGGCGACGCGGTGCCCCTGGCCGACGGGTGCCGGCGGGTGCTGGTCAACGCGTACGGGTTCGGCGGGAACAACGCGTCACTGGTGCTGGAGGGCGTCGGCCCCGGCCCGGTGGAGCGAGGTGGACCGCGGTGAGGGCCGGGTCGGTGCGCACGGCGCGGCCGGTACGTGCGACGGAGCTTGCCGTGACCGGTGTCGGGGTCGTGTCCCCGTGGGGTGACGAGCCCGCGGCCGCCGCCGCGGCGGGCGGATCACCGATGCCCGGCGCCGGGGAGTGGTTCGACCACCGGGAGAGGCTCGGGCGGCGCGGGTACAAGTACCTGCCCGCCGCCGCGCAGTACGCCCTCGCCGCGGCCCGGCGCGCGCTGGCCGACGGCGGGCGGCCCGACGCGGTGCCCGCCGACCGGCGAGGACTGCTGTTGGCCACCACGGCGGGGCTCGCCGGACTCTTCGACGCCATGGACGCGACCGTCGCCGAGGACGGGGGCGCGGCCCTGCTGTCACCGGCCACGGCGCCGTACTTCGCGGTCAACGTGCTCGGCAACCGCCTGGCCGCCGAACTCGAACTGAAGGGCTTCGCCCTCACGGTCGCCACCGCGCGCACGGCCGCCGTGGACGCACTGTCCGCCGGTGCGCTCGCCCTGGCGGCGGGCCGCTGCGACACGCTCGTCCTGGTGGCCGCCGAGGAGCCCGTACCGCCCGGCCGGGGCGGCGGCGGTGAGCAAGGGGCCGCCGCGTTCACTCTTGAACCCCTCGCGGCGGCCCGGGCACGCGGGGCACGGGTGCGCGCCGTCGTACGGGCCGGCTCCCTCTTCGTACCGCCGGGAGCGCTGCGTACCGCCGCCGGCCGGGACCGTGCCGACGCGCGGCTGTCGGCGGAGCTCGCGGCCCTGTTCGGCGGGGCGGGGGACCGGCCCCGCCCCGCGCACCCGGACCTGGACCTCGACGACTCCCCGGTGTCCGAGGCGGTGGCGCTGGCACTCGCGGGTGCGTCGGCAGGCGATGCCCGGACGGTCGGCGCCGGCCCGGCGGCCGACGTCGGCCGAGTGAGTGCGGGCCTGCCCGACATACCCGCACCGGAGGCCGGACTCGCCCCGCCGGGGCGCCGGTTCGGCGCTCTCGCGCCCGCTCTCGCCCTCGCCCGCGCCGTCACCGCCTCGGCCGACGGGGCGGAACGGCTCGTCGTCAGCGCCACCGGGACCGGGCACGTCGCCCTCGTCCGTGTCTCACCCGACCCCGCCCCCGACCCCGTCCCGCCTCACCACACAGGAGCCACCACATGCTGAAGTCACTGGAGGGGAGCTGGTGCCTGGTTCTCGGGGCGTCCAGCGGGATCGGGCGGGCCATCGCCCTCGGGCTCGCCAGGGAAGGCGTGCACGTCGCCGGCGTGCATTTCGACACCGCCGCGCGTACGGAGGAGGTCGCGGCGCTCGTCGACGAGATCCGCGGACTCGGCGTCGAGGCACGGTTCTTCAACGTGAACGCCGCCGCCAGGGCCACCCGCGCCGAACTAGTCCCGCTGCTGGTCGAGTCGACCGGCGCCACCGGTGGCATCCGGATCCTCGTCCACTCGCTGGCCTTCGGCACCCTCGTCCCGTTCCTGCCGCGGGAGGGCTGGGACAAGCCGATCAGCTCACGTCAGCTGGAGATGACCCTCGACGTGATGGCCCACAGCCTCCTCCACTGGACGCAGGACCTCGTCGGCGCGGGCCTGCTGCGCAGCGGTTCGAAGGTGTACGCCATGACGAGCGCCGGCACCTCCCAGCACCTGCCCTCCTACGGCGCCGTCTCCGCGGCCAAGAGCGCCCTGGAGTCCCATGTCCGCCAACTGGCCTGCGAGTTGGCGCCCAGCGGCATCGCGGTGAACGCGCTGCGGGCCGGCACCACCGTCACCCCGGCCCTGCGGCGCATCCCCGAACACGCCGGCTATGTCGAGCGCGCCGCCGAGAACAACCCGCACGGCCGGCTCACCCGCCCCGACGACGTCGCCGAGGCCGTCGCGCTGCTCTCCCGCACCGACTCCTCCTGGCTGACGGGCAACACCATCGGCGTCGACGGCGCCGAGCTGCACGCCGCCGCCGGGGCCTGGGGCTGAGCGACTCCTCCCCTCGTACGGCACTTCACGACCCTCACCGACAGGAGCAGATTGCAATGAGTGCCAGTCTTGCCACCGGGGCGGACCCGGACACCCTGGTCGTCTCCGGCTGGTCGGCCGCCTCGCCGTACGGGCTCGGCGCCCAGGCCTTCGCCGACGGCGTACGCGGAGACCTCGACGCGGTGCGCGGCGCGGACGGCGACGCGGACCTCGGACCCTACGAACGGGCCGGCCGCCTGCCCGGCTTCGACGCGCGGGCCGTCCTCGGCCGCAAGGGCACCCGGGCCATGGACCGGGCCACCGCCCTCGCCGTCACCACCGCCGGACTGCTCCTGGAGGAGGCCGGGCCCGGCCTGGCCCAGGACAGCCCGGAGGCCGTGGGCATGGTGCTCGGCACCGGGCACGGCAGTGTGCAGAGCATCATGGACTTCACCCGGGACTCGCTGACCGGCGAGAAGCCCTTCCATGTCGACCCGGCGCTGTTCCCGAACACGGTGATGAACCGCGCGGCCGGCCAGAGCGCCATCTGGCACACCCTGCGCGGCCCCAACACCACTGTCGCGGGCGGCGCCCCGACCGGGCTGCTGGCTCTCAACTACGCGGCCCGGCTGCTGCGGCAGGGGCACTGCGAGGCCGTCCTGTGCGGCGCCGTCGAGGAGTTCTCGGCCGAGCGCGCCTGGCTGGAGTACCGGGCCCGCACCGGCGGCCCGCACCAGCAGCCGGCCGGGCCGCTCGGCGAGGGCTGCGCGCTGTTCCTGCTCGAACCGCTCGGCCGGGCCCGCACCCACGGCCGCACTCCGCTCGCCTCGCTGCTCGGCACCCGCTTCATCGCCTTCAACGACCAGGAGCGCGCCCGGGGCGCGGTCGTCCGGGCCGCCACCGAGGCGCTCAAGGAGGCCGACGTCCGGCCCGACGAGGTCGGGCTGCTGGTGCCGTCGGACTGCGGCGGCCCGCTCGGCGGCCGTGAGGACGCGGCGCTCGCCGACCTCTTCGGCGAACACCGGCCGCCCCGGCTGAGGCTGCGCAGGCTCATCGGCGACTCCGGTGCGGCCGCCGCCTCCTTCCAGCTCGCCGCCGCCCTCACGGCGGGCGGCGACGGCACCCCCGTACTCGTCACCTCCGTCGACCCGGACGGCCAGACCGGCGCGGTCGTGCTCCGCACCGGAACGCCGTGACCACCGCTTCCCCGCGCCGCAGGGCGTACCGGCCGCGCCGGATCCGCACGCACCACCCGTACGCCAACCACCATCCGGAAGGACGTGTGTCACCCATGCCCGAGACCACCACCGCCGCCGTGCTCGACAAGGAGCAACTGCGCGACCTGGTCGCCGACGTGCTCGACCTGGACGTCGCCGAGGTCACCGACGACGCCGACTTCATGGAGGACCTGGACGTCGACTCGCTGATGGCCCTGGAGATCACCGTGCGCCTGGAGAAGGAGTACGGGGTGCGGCTGGCCGAGGCCGAGCTGACCTCGATCACCTCGCTCCGGGGCACGTACGACCTGCTGGACCGCAAGCTGCGGGACGCGCGATGAGCGCCGCCACGCCGCTGGGCGATCTGGAGCTGATCCGTACGGGCCCCACGGGCGCCGTCACCGCCTTCGACGCGCCCGTGGACGACCCGGTCGTCGCCGGGCACTACCCCGGTTTCCCCGTGCTGCCCGGCGTGTTCCTCATCGAGGCCGCCGACCGTACGGTGCGCCAGTGGGCCAGGAACCAGGTACCCGAGGGCGGCGGCGCGGACGGCGACGAGACCGGTGAGGCGGCCGGTGAGGTGGAGCTGGTCGCCATGGACCGCTGCCGCTTCCACCGGCCCGTCTACCCGGGCGACCGCGTGCACGCCGACGTGTCCGTCGTGGACAGCGCGGCCGGGCTGCTCTTCAAGGCGGCCGTCGCCACCAACCGCGGCAAGGTCGCCGACATCCGGCTCCGCTACCGCGCGGCCCGGGAAGAGGAGACCTCGCGGTGACCGCGTACGGCATCGACCGGATCAAGAACACCATTCCGCACCGCGGGCAGATCCTGCTGGTCGACCGGGTCGCGGAGGTGGTGCCGGGCGCGAGTCTGACCGCGTACAAGGCGATCTCCGGCAACGAGCCCTGCTACCCGGCGCTCGGCCAGGACGCGGCCCCGTCCGACTACGCCTATCCGAGCTCACTCGTCATCGAGTCGTGGGCCCAGTCCGCGGTGCTGCTCTCGGTGTGGGAGAACCCCAACCCGGACGTCCTCGCCGGGAAGGTCGAACTCGCGGGCTCCATCGGCGAGGTGGCCTTCGGCGCGCGGGCCTTTCCGGGGGACGTCCTGGAGCACCGGGTGCGCCTGGTGAAGTCCGTGGACGAGACGGCGATCCTCGCCGGCGAGACGTATGCGGGCGGGCGCGAGGTGCTGCGGATCGGGTCGTTCGTGGTGGCGCTGAGAGACGTCACCGAACTGCTTCCGGCGCCGGACCGCGCCCTGTTGAGTGTGTGAGGAGACGACGAGTGTCTGCACAGAGCGACAAGATCGCGCTGGTCACCGGGGGATCGCGGGGCATCGGCCGCGCGGTCGTCACCCGGCTGGCGGCCGACGGCTACGACATCGGCTTCTGCTACCGCTCCGACGACCAGGCGGCGGCCCTGGTGGAGAAGGAGGTGCGGGAGCTGGGCCGCAGGGTCCTGTCCCGGCGCGTGGACGTCACGGACCGCACGCAGGTCAAGGCGTTCGTGGCCGAGGCCGAGGAGGAGCTCGGCCCGGCCGGCGCGGCCGTCACCTCGGCCGGCATCACCCGGGACAGCCCGCTCGTCCTGATGCCGGACGAGGACTGGGACGCGGTGCTGCGCACGAACCTCGACGGCACCTACAACCTGTGCCGCGCGGTGGCCTTCCCGATGATCAAGCGGGGCGGCGGGGCCGTGGTCACCCTCTCCTCGGTGGCCGGGGTGGCGGGCAACGCGGGCCAGACCAACTACTCCGCGTCGAAGGCCGGGATCATCGGCTTCACCCGCTCCCTCGCCAAGGAGGGCGGGCGGCACGGCATCCGCGCCAACACCGTGGCGCCCGGCTTCATCGAGACCGACATGACCTCCGAGCTGCCGCCGAAGGTGGCCAAGGAGATGCTGGGCCGGATCCCGCTGAAGCGGTTCGGGCGGCCCGAGGACGTGGCGTCCCTCGTCGCCTACCTCCTCTCGTCCGAGGCCGCCTACATCACCGGACAGGTCTTCCAGGTGGACGGCGGCATCGCGCTGTGAGCGCCGCAGCGCACGCGGGACGCCGTCGGAGGCGGCCTCCGCGGTTCTACTTCTCGCTGCGCAGCCCGTACTCCTGGCTTGCCTACCGTGATCTGCTCGACCGGTATCCGCGGACGGCCGCGGCCGTGGAGTGGGTGCCGTTCTTCGAGCCGGACGAGCTGAGCCGCAAGCTGCTGGCCGAGGCGGGAGGCGCGTTCCCGTACACCCCCATGTCCCCGGAGAAGCACCGTTACATCCTCCAGGACGTACGGCGCCTGGCGGCCGAGCGGGGGCTGGCGTTCACCTGGCCGGTGGACCGGGAGCCCGTCTGGGAGGTGCCGCACCTCGGCTATCTCGTGGCGGCCCGGCACGGCAGGGGAGCGCGGTACATCGAGCTGGCGGCGCGCGCCCGCTGGGAGCTCGGCCTGGACATCTGCGACCGGTCCGTGATCGGCGGCTTCGGTCCCGAACTCGGCCTGGACCCAGAGGAGTTGGCCGCCGCCTCCGACGCCTCCGACGCCTCCGAGCTGCGTGCGGAGGGGGTGCGGGTGCTCCTGGAGATCCAGCGTGACGGGGTGTTCGGCGTGCCGTTCTTCGTCGACCACTACGACAAGTACTGGGGTGTCGACCGCCTTCCGGCCTTCGCCGCGGCCCTCGCGGCGAAGGGGGTCGCGGGCCCGGATGTCCCGCCGGCCGCCGACCTCGGCGCACAGCACCCGGCCGACCTGGGCGCACAGCACCTCGCTGAACTGGGCACACTGCACCCCGCCGACCCCGCCGACCCCGCCGACCCCGGCGGGATTCCGGAACACTCCGGGATCCCGCTTCCAGCACCCGCGCCGTCCGTCGACGACGGGCACGCGGGCGGGTGCGGCTGAGCCTCCCCCCTGGCCGGCCGCGCCTCCAGGGCCGCCGCACGACGCTTCCCCCGGCGTCCGTGCGGCGGCCCTTCTTCCCGTGTGCGCGGGCGGGCGGTGCGGGCGCGGTTCCGGGGCGAGTGCATATAGGTGCCGCATAGCGGGCGTGGGTTGGCTGGGGCTCCGTACCGCTGGTGGGCGAACGCGGGGCAAGTAACCGCAGAGGGTGGGTAGTTGGGGTGTCCGACTTCGAGAGCTTCGTCAGTGCGCTGCGCCACAGGGCCGCCACGGCGCCCACGCGCAGTGCCGTCCGCTTCAGCACGGCGGCGCTCGAGGAGGACCTCGCGTACGCGGAACTGGACCGACGGGCGCGCGCCGCCGCGCACCGGCTGAGCGCGGGCGAGAACGGAACGGTCGCACCGGGGGAGCGGGTGCTGGTCTCCTGCGGGCCCGGCACCGGCTTTCTGCGTGCCTTTCTGGCCTGCCTCTACGCGGGTGCGGTGCCGGTTCCGGTGCCGGCGCCCGGCGGATTCGGCAAGCAGGAGGCCCGTACGACCGCGATCGCCGCGGACACCGGGGCCCGGCTGGTACTCACCGACGAGGCGAGCGCGCCCGCCGTGACCCGCTGGCTGGACGGAGAGCGTGCCGCGCTGCCCGGACTGGCCGCGCTCACCGTGGAGTCGGCCGAGCGGGCGGGGGACGCGGACGCGTGGACCGAGTCGCCCGTCGGGCCCGGGACGCTCTGCTTCCTGCAGTACACCTCCGGTTCGACCAGTGATCCGAAGGGCGTGATGGTCCCGCACGGCGCGCTCGTGCACAACCTGGGGCTGATGCGCGACTGCCACGGCTGGCACGGCGGCATGACCTGGTGCAGCTGGCTGCCCGCCTACCACGACATGGGGCTGATCGCGATGATGCTCGCCCCGCTGTACCTGGGCGGCACGGCGGTGCTGATGTCGTCCACCGACTTCCTCAAGCGGCCCGTCTCCTGGCTGCGGCTGATCGAGCGGCACGGCGCCGAGATCAGCTGCGCCCCGAACTTCGCGTACGACCTGTGCGCGCGCCGTCTCACCGAGGAGCAGACCGCGGGCCTGGACCTGTCGAGCTGGCGGTACGCGTGCAACGGTGCCGAGCCCGTCGACGCGGCGACCCTCGCCCGGTTCGCGGACCGGTTCGCGGGCGCGGGCTTCTCGGAGCGGTCACTGCTGCCCGGCTACGGGCTCGCCGAGGCCACGCTGTACGTCTCCGGTACCCGGGCCGACCGGCCACCGACGGTCCTGGGAGCCGATTCCGCGGCGCTGGCCCGCGGTGAGCTCGCCGAAGCCGAAGAGGGAGCCCCGGTACAGGAGTTGGTGAGCAGCGGCATCGTCCGCGGCCTCGATGTGCGCGTGGTGGATCCCGGCAGCCGCGCCGAGCTGCCGGCGGGCCGGGTCGGTGAGATCTGGGTCCGGGGCGACAGCGTCGCCCAGGGCTACTGGAACCGGCCGCAGGAGACCCGGCGGACCTTCGACGCGGTGACCGCCGAGGGCGACGGGGGCTTCCTTCGCACCGGCGACCTCGGAGCACTGCGCTCCGGCGAGCTGTACGTCACGGGCCGCATCAAGGAAATGATCATCGTGCACGGCAGGAACCTGTACCCGCACGACATCGAACGCGAACTGCGCGACCTGGAACCGGCCTTCGCCGACCTGCCCGCCGCCGTCTTCGCGGTCCGGCCCGGCGGCGCGCACGCGCCGGAGGAGATCGTCGCCGTCCAGGAGCTGCGCGGCCGCGGGATGTCGACGGCGGACCTGGCCGGCCTCGCCCGGGGCGCCCGGGCCAGGCTCGCCGCCCGGCTGGGCGTACGGGTCGGCGGCATCGCGCTCGTCAGGGCGGGCCGCATCCGGCGTACCACCAGCGGCAAGATCCGGCGAACGCTGATGCGCACGCTTTTCGAGACCGGTGAACTGCCGGTGCTCCATGAGGAGTTGACCCCTGAACTGGTGAAGGCCTTCCGGGCCGGTAGCCAGGGGGCCACGGGCCACGGGCTCGCGAGTCCGGGGTCTGCGGACCTCAGGTCCGTGGGTGCGGGGGCGGGAGGTCTCGGTTCTGGAGGCGCCGGTGGAGTCCGCAGCAGCCATGGGCTGAGTGTTCCTCCCGTGGCCGACGGCGGGGCATGGGATCCGTACGGCCTCAGTCGTGAGCTGGAGGTGCGGCTCGGGGATCCCGGGGACCCGGGGCGGGAGTTCTCGTTCCGGCGCAGTGCCGAACTCGACCGGGCGGCGGAGTTTCCGGCCGCGATCTGCCGGGAGCTGGACGCGCTGGGAGTGCCGCGGTGGTTCGCGCCCGCCCGGCACGGTGGTGAGCTTCGCAGTGGCGAGGAGCTGTCGCAGCTCATCCGGACCCTGGGCCGACGGGACTTCACCGTCGCACTCGGTCACGTCAAGACCTACCTCGGCGCCGTGTCCGTCTGGGTGGCCGGGCG
This sequence comes from Streptomyces sp. NPDC050704, assembly GCF_040654355.1. Taxonomy (NCBI): domain Bacteria; kingdom Bacillati; phylum Actinomycetota; class Actinomycetes; order Kitasatosporales; family Streptomycetaceae; genus Streptomyces; species Streptomyces sp. NPDC050704. The sequence continues at coordinate 140,147 of NZ_JBFAHW010000009.1, forward strand.
ACCCGAGCAGGCCGGGGCGCTGGCAGCGCGGGTGGCGGGTGGGGCCGTCGTCTCGCTGGCCCTCACCGAGCGCGACCACGGCGGCGACCTGCTCGCCGGCGAGCTGCGGGCCGAGCGGACCGCGCGCGGCTGGCGCCTGCACGGCGAGAAGTGGCTGATCAACAACGCGACCCGGGCCGAACTGGTCTGCGTCCTCGCCCGCACCGACCCCGAGGGCGGCAGCCGCGGCTTCAGCCTGTTCCTCGTCGACAAGGCATGCCTGGCGGACGGAAGCTGGCGCCCGTCGGCCCGGGTGCCCACGCACGGGGTGCGCGGCGCCGACATCAGCGGTATCGCCTTCGACGGCGCCGAGGTGGCCGCCGACACGATCGTCGGTGCCGAGGGCGAGGGACTGGAGATCATCCTCAAGGGCCTGCAGATCACCCGCACGCTCTGCTCGGCGATGTCCCTCGGCCTGGTGGACCATGCCCTGCGCATCGCCGTGGACTTCGCCCGCGGCCACCGGCTCTACCGGCGTCCGCTCGCCGAACTCCCGCACGCCGCCCGCACCTTGGCCGAGAGCTACGCCGACCTGCTCGCCATGGAGGCGGTCAGCCTGGTCGCGACCCGCTCCATCCACACCCTGACGGAGGAGCAGAGCGCGGTGTCCGCCGTGGTCAAGTACCTCGTGCCGACGCTGGGTGACGAGGTCGTCGGGGAACTGCGCGGGCTGCTCGGCGCCCGGGCGATGCTCGTCGAAGGCCTCACGGACGGCGACTTCGCGGACGGCGCCTTCCAGAAGGTGGAGCGCGACCACCGCATCGTCGGCATCTTCGACGGCAGTACGGCCGTCAACCTCAACTCGCTGATCAACCAGTTCCCCGTACTGTCCCGCGGCTACCGCAAGCGGCTCGCCGACCGGGACGCGGTCGCGGCGGCCGCGCGGCTCGACGGACCTCCGCCGGAGCTGGACCACGACCGGCTCACGCTCTACGCCCGCTCCGGCTCCAGCGTCGTGCAGTCCCTGCCGGACGCCGTGGAACGGGTCCGCGCCGTGGCGCCGCCGTCCGTGGTGGCCCGCGCCGGACTGCTGCTCGCCCTCGCCGACGAAGTGCACGAGGAACTCGCCGCCCACCGGCACAGCGCCCGAGCGGCCCCGGCGGAGGCCTTCGCGACGGCCCGGCGGTACGCCCTGGTGTACGCGGGCGCGGCGAGCCTGCACCTGTGGCTGGAGAACACCGGCACCGCCCGCGCGAGCGGCCCGCTGTGGGTCGGCGCGGCATGGCTGGACGCGGTACTGGCCCGGCTGCTGCACCGCCTCACCGGCACGCCCGACCCGGACGACGTGGACGGGCCCGCCCTGGACGCACTGCTGCCCGCACTGCACTCCCAGTACGAGGAGGGGGAGCTCTTCTCGCTGCTGGTGTGCCCGCTGGGCGAGAGCCGCCGAACGAAGGACCCGGACGAACCGGACGTCGCTCCGGTCCCGGAGGCACCCATGCCCACCGTCGCGACCAAGGAGCCGGTATGACGGATCTGCAGACCGGCCGCGCCCCCCTCACCCGGGGCACCGGGGGAGAGCCCGACCCGGACCTCGCCCGCATCGCCCGCCTCGAAGCCCTGCTCGGTGATCCGGACGACGCGGCCAACCCGCTCGGCCTCGATGCCGTACTCGCCGCCGACGAGCGCGGTGAACTGCTGGCCGAAGGGGAGCGGGCGCTGGGGGAGTTCGGGATCGGGGCGGAGTTCGTGCCCGTGGCGTACGGGGGGAGGTTCGAGCGGGCCGACCGGTTCGCGCTGCTGATGCGGAGCGTGTTCCGGCGGGACTGCGCGCTCGGCATCGGACACGGCGTCACCAGCTTCATCGCCGGGCTGCCCGTCTGGGCGGACGGCAGCGCGGCGCAGCGCCGCCGGGCCGCCGACCTGCTGACCGGCGGTGGCCGGATCGTCGCCGCGTACACCGAACTCGCCCACGGCAGCGACTTCTCCCGCATCTCGCTGGCCGCGCGGCCGGCGCCCGGCGGCGGCTATCTCCTCGACGGCGGCAAGCAACTGGTCAACAACGTGGGCCGGGCCGAGGCCGCCGTCCTGTTCGCCCGCACCGACGACCGCCCCGGCAGCCGTGGCCACTCGCACCTCCTGGTCGACCTGGACACCCTGCCCGCCGACCGGGTGGACCGCACCGCCCGCTTCGTCACGTCGGGCGTCCGGGGCTGCCTGCTGGGGGGTGTCGGCTTCGACGCCTGCCCCGTGCCGGCCGACGCGCTCCTCGGTGCCGAGGGCGGTGCCATGGAGACCGTCCTCAAGGTCTTCCAGGTGACCCGCAGCGTGCTGCCCGGCATGGTCGTCGGAGTCGGCGACACCCAGCTGCGCGCCGTCCTCGACTTCGCCGGACGGCGGCTCCTGTACGGGCGGTCGATGGCGGAACTACCCGCGGTGCGCGAAGAGTTGGCCGGGTCCTTCCTCGACCTCCTGATCTGCGACGCGCTGTCCGTCGTCGGCGCCCGGTCGCTGCATCTGCGGCCGGCGCAGGCCAGTGTGCACTCGGCGGCCGTGAAGTACCTGGTGCCGCGGCTCCTCCAGGAGAGCTCCTACCGGCTCGGGGTACTCCTGGGCGCGCGCAGCTACCTGCGCGAGGGGCCGTACGCCGTCTTCCAGAAGGCCGCCCGGGACCTGCCGGTCGTCGCCCTCGCGCACGCGAGCGGCGCGGTCTGCCTGTCCACCATCGTCCCGCAGCTGCCGCGGCTCGCCGAGCGGTCCTGGCTGCCCGCGCTGCGCGGTGACGCCGGAGCGCCGGACGCGCCGGCCTCCCTCTTCCGTCTCCACGACCCCTTGCCCGCCCTCGACTTCGGCCGGCTGGAGCTGACCGCGCGCGGCGCCGACAGCCTCGCGGGACACCTCCCCTTCCTCGCCCGTGATCTCGCCGAGCAGGCCGTCGGGCGCCCGGAACTCGCCGAAGCGGCGGAACTGGCAGGCCTGTTCGCCGGTGAGCTCGGTGAACTCGCCCGCCGAGCCGCGGCCCTGCCGCCGCGCGACCGTACGCCGGTGGCCGGCCGCCGTGCCTTCCTGCTGGCCGGGCGGTACACCGAGCTGCTCGCGGCGACGGCCTGCCTGGGCGTCTGGCGTACGGCCGCGCCCACCGACGGCTTCCTCGCCGACCCGCTCTGGGTCACCGGAGCACTGCACCGGATCGCCGAGCGGCTCGGCCTGCGCCGGGGGCCGCTGCCCGAGCCCGTCGTCCGGGCCCTGTCCGGTGAACTCGCCGAACGGCACGACAGCCACCTCACCTTCGACCTGTTCCGCGGACGGCTCGCGCACCGCACCGTCCCCGACCGAGGAGTCACCCCATGACCGAGACCACCACCTCCGCCCCGGCCTCCCCGCGGGCGATCCGCTGCTGGCTCGTCGACCGCGTCGCCTACTACCTGGAGCGCCCCGCCGCGGAGATCGACGAGGGTGCGCAACTCGCCGAGCTGGGCCTCGACTCGGTGTACGCGCTGACCCTGTGCGGCGACGTCGAGGACCGCTTCGGTCTGGTCGTCGAGCCGACCATGGCCTGGGACCACCCGACGATCGACGCCATCACCGCGCACCTCGCGGCCGAACTGGCCGCCCAGGAAGCCGGACCTGCCGCGTAGACAGCGGATATAGGAATTCGATGAAGTGCCGCTGCCACCGTGGGACGCCCCCTACGACGAGGACACCACCATGAACGAAGCACCCGCACCCGGCCGGCGCCCGCTGGTCGAACGCATCACGTACTGGAGCGTCCACCATCGCAGGAAAGCAGGCTTCGGCTGGCTCGGTCTCGTCGTCCTGATCATCGCCCTCGGAGCGGGCCTGGGCAGCACCGACCGCAGCGAGCACTCGCCGGGCGAGACCGGCCGCGCCCAGAAGATGCTCGAAGAGGCGCAGGTGTTCTCACCGCCCCAGGAGAACGTCCTCATCGAGGCCGAGAAGGGAGCGCCCGGGTACGCCGACAACCCGGCCATGCGCGAGGCCGCGGCGGACGTGGCCGAGGCACTGCGGAGCCTCGGCAAGGACGAGACGGGCGCCGACTGGGCCTCCGCCATCACCTCGCCCACCGACTCCGGCGAGGCCGCCCGGCAACTGGTCTCCAAGGACGGCCGCTCGGCCCTCGTACGCTTCTCGGTGACCGGCTACACCATGGAGCCGATGCAGCGGGCCGTCCAGGAGCAGCAGCGCGCGCACCCGGACGTCGCCGTCACACAGACCGGCAAGGTCAGCGTGAGCCAGGCGATCGGCGACATCAAGGACAAGGACTTCGTCCGCGCCGAGATCCTGTCGATCCCGCTCACCGTCCTGATCCTCGCCGTGGTCTTCGGCTCGCTGATCTCCGCGGGCCTGCCCGTCCTGATCTCGCTGGTTTCGGTGATCGCCGCCATGGGCGTGCTGACCTTCGCGGGCAAGTGGATCGCCATGGGCGACAGCACCCCCTCCGTGGTGCTGCTCATCGGCATGGCGGTCGGCGTGGACTACTCGCTGTTCTATCTGCGCCGCGCGCGTGAGGAACGGGCCGCCGGGCACGACAACGACACCGCTCTGCTGATCGCGGGCCGCACGTCGGGCAAGGCCGTCGTCGTCTCGGGCCTCACCGTGATCATCGCGCTGGCCGGGCTGTTCTTCACCGGCATCGAGACCTTCACCGGTATGACCGTCGGCACCATCGCGGTCGTCGGCATCGCCATGGCCGGCTCGGTCACGGTGCTGCCCGCCGTACTGTCCTGGCTCGGGGAGCGCGTCGACAACTGGAAGCTGCCGTGGCTGGGCAAGCGGCGCACCGAGGTACGCGACTCGCGCTTCTGGGGCGCTCTGGTGCGCCAGGTCGTCAGGCGGCCCCTGCTGTGGGGCGGGGTCGGCACCCTCGTGCTCACGCTGCTCGCACTTCCCGCGCTCGGCATGAAGCTGTCCGACCCGGACCTCAAGCACCGTATGCCCACGGACGTTCCGGCGCTGCAGGCCCTCGACCGGCTTCAGACGGCCTTCCCGTCCGGCTCGGACACCGAGCCCGCCGAGGTCATGGTGCGCGGCGCCGACCTGGAGGGGGCCGGGGTGAAGCAGGCCCTCACCGATCTGGAGGAGCAGGTCGCGGACAGCGGCGGCAAGCTGCACGGTCCCGTCGACACCTCGCTGGTCGAGTCGCCCGTCGACGACAGCCGCAGCGTCCTGGTCGTGCGGGTGCCGCTGGCCGGAGACGGGAAGAACGCCGAGTCCGTCGCGGCGCTCAGGGAACTGCGCGAGAAGGCACTGCCCGCCTCGTTCGGCAAGGTCGACGGCGTCGAGTACGCCGTGTCCGGTGACACCGCCAAACAGGAGGACTTCAACACCGCGCTGTCCGACAGCACGCCGTACGTCTTCGGCTTCGTGATCGTGCTGGCGTTCGTGCTGCTCACGGCGGCGTTCAGGTCCCTGCTCATCCCGGTGATCTCGATCCTGCTGAACCTGCTGTCGATCGGGTCCGCCTACGGCGTGCTCACCCTGGTCTTCCAGGACGGGTACCTGTCGTCCGTGCTGGACTTCCGCTCCTACGGCGCCGTGGTGAGCTGGCTGCCGCTGTTCATGTTCGTCACGCTCTTCGGGCTGAGCATGGACTACCACGTGTTCATCCTCAGCCGGGTGCGCGAGTACCGGGGCCGCGGCCTGGACACCCGGCAGGCCGTCGTGCAGGGCATCAGCCGCAGCGCCGGTGTCGTCACCTCCGCCGCGGTCGTGATGGTCGCCGTGTTCTCGGTGTTCGGGACGCTCTCGGCGATCGACTACAAGATGGTCGGGGTGGGGCTCGCCACGGCGGTCCTCATCGACGCCACGGTCGTCCGCGGCATCCTGCTGCCGGCCTCGCTCGCCCTGCTCGGCGACGCGAGCTGGAAGATGCCGGGCTGGCTGGCCTGGTTGCCCGGCATCAGCCTGGAAGGGGCCGACGAACCGACCCCCACCGCCGCGAAGCCCGCGGTTCCGGCCGCCGGGCCGGCCTCCGAGCCGGCCACTGAACCGGCCGCCGGGCCGGTCGTCGAACCGGTGGCCGGGAAGTCCGCTGATCCGCTCGTGGGTCCGCGTAGCTGACCCGCGCCACCGTTCCCTCCCCCCTTCCCCCTCCGCAGGCCCGGGCCGTCCGAACACCATCGGACGGCCCGGGCCGCATGTCCGCGCGGGCATTTCCGTATAGGGGCGTGATAGCGGTCCGGCAGAGAATTCCGAGGTCAATTCTGTGTTGTCTCGCAGTGACTCTTCGGGAAGGGGCAGTCGTGCCCGAGAAACCGTTCCCAGGCATTCTGTCGACCGTAGGAAACACCCCACTAGTGGAATTGGAAAGACTGCTGCCGGACTTCGGCTCCCGAGTCTTCGGGAAGATCGAGAGGTTCAATCCGGGCGGCAGCATCAAGGACCGCTCCGCTCTCGGCATGCTGCTCGGGGCCATCCGGAGCGGCGTGGTGGAGCCCGGCCGCTCGGTCATCATCGAGTCCAGCTCGGGCAATCTGGCCGTCGGACTCGCCCAGATCTGCCGCTACTTCGGCCTGCGCTTCATCTGCGTGGTCGACGGCAAGACCACCGAGCAGAACCTCGCCATCCTCAACGCCTTCCGGGCCGAGGTCGAGATCGTCACCGAACGCGACGAGCTGACCGGCGAGTTCCTGCCGGTCCGGCTGCGCCGGGTGCGCGAACTGGTGGCCGGGACTCCGGACGCGTACTGGCCCAACCAGTACGCGAGCATGCTCAACCCCAAGGCGCACGAGACGACCATGCGGGAGATCGAGGAAGCCCTCGACGGGGAGGTCGACTTCCTCTTCAGCTCGGTCAGCACCTTCGGTACCCTGCGCGGCTGCCGCGACCACATCAGGGCCCGCGGCCTGACCACCACCATCGTCGCGGTGGACGCCCTGGGCAGCGCGATCTTCGGCCTCGAGTCGACACAGCGCCTCATCCCGGGACACGGCGCGTCGGTGGTTCCCCCGCTGATGGACCCGTCGGCGGCCGACGAGGTGGTGCACATCTCCGACCTGGAGTGTGTCGTCGCCTGCCGCCGGCTCATCGGCCGGGAAGCGGTCCTGGCGGGCGGCTCCTCCGGAGCGACCGTCGCCGCGCTGTGGAAATTCAGACACCGAATTCCGGAGGGATCCAACTGCGTCCTCATTTTCCCGGACGGCGGTGACCGCTATCTCGACACCATCTATTCCGATGACTGGGTGAGCCAGAACTTCGGCGACGTCGCGCATCTCTGGAAGGACTGACCGCTCGTGCCCGATTCCGTCCCCATGCCTCTCTCCGCCGGCCAGGAAGGGCTCTGGCTCACCCATCAACTGGACCCGGACAGTCCCGCGTACAACGTGGTCCTCGCGGTGCGTCTGCGCGACCCCGTCCGCACCGATGTGCTCCAGGAGGCGCTCACCGCGCTGGTACGACGGCACGAACTGCTGCGCTCCCGTTTCCCCGCCACCGAGCAGGGCCCGGAACGGGTCACGGTCCCGGCCCAGGCGGTACGGCTCGACGTTCGCGAGGTGCCGGAGGCCGACGACGACGGACTGTTCCTCCTCGCCGGGCGAGCCGGCGAGGAACCGTTTCGGCTCGCCGGCGAGGGCGCCTTCCGGGCGGTGTTGCTGCGCAGGGCTCCTGACGACGCCGTGCTGGTCACCGCCACCCATCACCTCGTCAGCGACGCCACCTCGCAGTGGCTGCTGGTCCGTGACCTGTTCGCCGAGTACGGGGCACGCACGGCGGGCGGGCCGGGCCGGCCCGCGGCCCCGTCCGACGGCGGCACATGGGACGAACAGGTCCGTACGGAACGGGAGTTCGTCACCTCACCGCGCGGGGCCCGGGCAGCCGCGTACTGGCGGCAGGTGTGCGCGGGGCTCGCCGCCGCCGCGCTGCCCACCGACCGGCCGCGCCCGGCGCAGCGAACCCTGAACGGCGCCACCGTCGAGCTGGCACTGCCCGACCGCACCGCCGCCCGGCTGCGCGGGGTCGCCGCGCAGCGCGCGCTCACCCCGTTCGCCTGGCTGCTCGGCACGTTCCAGGCCGCGCTGCACCGCTCCGGCGCGGGAGACGGCTTCCTGATCGGCTGCCCGGTCACCACCCGGTTCACCCCGCGGAGCCGGGAGGCGGTCGGCTACTACGTCAACGCCCTGCCCGTCGCCGGCCGGTTCGGTCCGGCCACCACGCTCCTGGAAACCGTCGAGGCCGCACAGCGACAGCTGCGCGGCGGCCTGGCCCACGCCCGGCATCCCGTCGAACTCATCAAGGGCCCGGCCGACCGCGGTCCGCTCTTCCGCATCTCGTGCACCCTCGTCGCCGCGGACCGGCTGCCGGTTCCCGGGCTCTACGAGGGACCGGTCCGGCTCGGCGGGCTGCGCGCCGAACTGTGCGACGTACCGCAGCAGGAGGGCCAGCTCGACCTGACCGTGGAGGTTCTCCAGGACAGCCGGGGATTCCGGGCGGTCCTGCGCTACAACACCGACCTGTTCGACGCGGCCACCGTCGAGCGCTTCCGCGACACCTGGCACCGCCTGATCGACGCCTCTCTCGACGCGCCCGGCACGAGGGCCGCGGACATCGGGCTCGTGGCCGACGACGACCTGCGTTTCCTGCTCTCTCTGGGAGGTGCGTGATGACCGATGAGGAAAGCCCCGGCGGTGCGGGCCCCGTACGGCAGCAACTGCCCGGCGGGCCCGCCGTCTGGTGCACCAACGGGCCCGCCGCCGTGGCGATGTGGCGCGAAATGGGGCCGGACGGTGCCTACGACCGGGCGGCGCGGCGGCTGCGGCCCGGCGACACCCTCCTCGACATCGGCGGCAACATCGGCCTCATGTCGGTGCACTGCGCCCGCACCTGCCCCGGCATCCGTGTCGTCGCCGCCGAGCCCGCCCCCGAACCGCACACCTGCCTGCGGCGCAACCTCGCCGACCACGCGGAACCCGGCTGGCGGGCGGAGTGCGCGGCCGTCTCCGACCGCCCCGGCCGGCTGAGCTTCACCTACTACCCCGACGCGCCGGGCAACTCCGGCCTGTACGCCGACCGGCATGCCGACGACGGGATCACCCTGGCCTTCCTGCGCAACAGCGGCGTCGAGCCGGCGGACGCCGAGGAACTCGTCGAAGGGCTGCACGAGGGAGTCGAGTTCTCCGTGCCGGCCGTCACCGCCTCCGAACTGGTCAGGCGACACGCCATCGAGCGGATCGACCTGCTGAAGGTCGACGTCGAACGGGCCGAACTCGACGTGCTGCGGGGTATCGAGGAGCCGCACTGGCCCCTCGTCCGTGCCGTCGTCGCCGAGGTCCACGACGAGGACGGCCGGCTGGCCGAGGTCCGCCGGATCCTGCACGACCGGGGCTTCACCGTCCACGTACGGCAGGAACCGCTGCTCAGGGGCACCGAGCTGTACGACATCGAGGCCGTACGGGCCGTATAGGCCGCATATAGCGCGCCCTCGCACCATCGCAGGGTCAACAGGTTCGGCGCACGCACCCGTTCACCCCGCAGAGAGGGAACCCCCATGCTGATTCTCCGGCGATCCGATGTGACGGACGTCCTGTCCGGCCGGGAGACGGAGATCATCGACCTCGTCGCCGACACCTACCGGCTGCACGACGAGGGGCGGACGTCCCTGCCGCACTCGACGTTCCTCCGCTTCCCCGAGGAGCGGCACGGCCGGGACCGGATCATCGGCCTGCCCGCCTACCGCGGCGGCGAACGGCCCGTCGCCGGAATGAAGTGGATCGCCTCCTTCCCCGGCAACGTGGCGGCGGGCACCGAGCGGGCCAGCGCCGCCATCGTGCTCAACTCCCTCGTCGACGGGCGTCCGACGGCGTTCGTCGAGGGCGCGGTCGTCTCCGCGCGCCGGACCGCCGCGAGCGCGGCGCTCGCCGCCCGGGAACTCACCACGGACGACCCGCCCGCCACCGTCCTGCTGATCGGCTGCGGCGTGATCAGCCTGGAGATCCTGCGCTTCCTGGCCGCGGCCCTGCCGGGTCTGCGCGAGGCCGCCCTGTACGACACGGACCCGGCCCGCGCCGAGGCGTTCGCCGAGCGGTGCGCCGAGGCGGCGCCCGGGGTGAAGGCGTACCCGGTGACCGACCTGACCGCGGCGCTCGGCCGACACCGCCTCATCTCCCTCGCCACCACCGCCGCGACCCCGCACCTGGACCTCGCGGCGTGCGGCCCGGACACCACCGTGCTGCACATCTCACTGCGGGACCTGACCGTCGGGTCGATCCTCGGCGCGGTCAACGTCGTCGACGACGCCGACCACGTCTGCCGCGAGCGCACCTCCCTCGACCTCGCCCAACAGGCCGCCGGGAACCGCGACTTCGTCGCCGCGCCGCTCGGCGCCCTGCTGCGCGGCACGGCCTCCCTGCGCCGCGAGGCGGACCGGCCCGTCGTCTTCTCCCCGTTCGGCCTCGGCGTGCTCGACATGGCGCTCGCCGAGTTCGTGCGCGAGGAGGCCGGACGGCGGGGCCTGGGCGTCCGCGTCGACGACTTCCTGACCGCCTGACTTCCTGACCAACTGCCCAGCCGACCGGCGCCTCCGTCGGCCGGCCGACCACCGTATCGATCAAGGAGTTCTCCGTGACCGCACAGCAGACACCGCAGCAGAGCACCGAGCAGACCGAGGGCCCCGTCCAGCGCGTGGTGTTCAACGACGAGGAGCAGTACTCGCTGTGGCCCGCCGGGCGTGACCTGCCGGCCGGCTGGCACGCCGAGGGCACCGAGGGCAGCCGCGAGGAGTGCCTGGCGCGGATCGCCGAGGTGTGGACCGACATGCGCCCGCTGAGCCTGCGCCGCCGCATGCACGAGTCCTCCGCCGCCTGAGCCCGTCCGCCCACCCCAACGCCCAGGTCCGTGACAGGAGTTACCGTGAACGCAGAACTGCTTTCGGAACGCTTCGCCGAGCAGGCGTTCCGTACCCCGCACGCGGCCGCCGTCATCGACGGCGACCGGGCGGTGACGTACGGGGAGCTGGACCGTGCGTCCCTGCGCATGGCCCGCTACCTGCGGGACCTGGGTGTGGGGCCGGAGACGCTCGTCGGGGTGAGCCTGCCCCGCGGCGTCGATCTGGTCGTCGCGCTGCTGGGCGTGTGGCGGGCGGGCGCGGGATACGTCCCGCTCGACCCGGCCCAGCCGCCCGCCCGCCTGTCCGGCCTGGTCCGGGAGGCCGGGGCACGTCTGGTGCTCGCGGGCCCGGCCCTGGAGGGCGCGGTACGCGACGCGGGCGCCCGGCGCATCGGACCGGAGGAGGTCCCGGCCGGCCCGGACGACACCGGGGGCTCCGGGACCGCCGCCCCGCTGGCCCCCGCGGACCCGGCCAATGTCGCGTACGCCATCTTCACCTCGGGCTCGACCGGCCGCCCCAAGGCGGTGGCCGTCACCCACGAGGGCATCGCGCACCGGGTCGGCTGGACGGTGGAGCGGCACGCGCTCGGGGCGGGTGACCGGGTCCTGCAGAAGACCACCATCGGGTTCGACGCCGCCGGCTGGGAGATCTTCGCGCCCCTGGTCGCCGGCGGCACCGTCGTGCTCGCCCCGGCGGGCGCCGAGCGCGACCCGGCCGCGCTGCTGCGCGCGGTCGCCGACCACGGCGTCACCGTGCTCCAGGTCGTGCCCTCGGTACTGCGGCTGCTCGTCGACGAGGGCGACTGGAGCGGCTGCGGTTCGCTGCGGCTGCTCTTCTCGGCGGGCGAGGCCCTGCACGCCGGGCTCGTCGTGCGGCTGCGCGAGCGGACCGGTCCTGAGCTGGAGGTCTGGAACACCTACGGTCCCACCGAGTGCTCCATCGACGTCACCGCGCAGCCCGTCGATCCGGGCCTCACCGCCGGTCCCGTACCCATCGGGCGTCCGCTGCCGGGCATGCGGGTCCTGGTCCTCGGCCCGGACGGCACCCCCGTGCCCCTCGGCGTTCCGGGCGAGCTGTACGCGGGCGGCCCCGGGGTGGCGCGCGGCTACGCGGGGCGCTCCGACCTGACCGCCGAGCGATTCGTGCCCGACCCGTACGCCACCGAGCCCGGCGCCCGTCTCTACCGCACCGGCGACCAGGTGCGCTGGCGCTCCGACCGCACCCTGGAGTACCTGGGCCGCCTCGACCACCAGGTGAAGGTCAACGGCGTACGCATCGAGCCCGGCGAGGTCGAGGCGGCCCTCGCCGCGCACCCGGCCGTCACCGGCGCGGTGGTCACGCCGTACGAGGCCGGCGACGGGGGCAAGCGGCTGGCCGCGCATCTCACCGTGAGCGGGCCGCTGGACACGGCCGACCTGCGCGGCTTCCTGGCCGAGCGGCTGCCGGACAGCCACGTTCCCTCCTTCTTCCACACCCTCGACGCCCTCCCGCTGCTGTCCAACGGCAAGGTCGACCGGGCCATGCTGCCCAGCCCCGACGAGATCGTCGCGGCGGAGCAGCCTGCCTTCACCGCCCCGCGCGGCGCGGCGGAGGAACTCGTCGCGGGCGTCTGGGCGGACCTGCTCGGCCTCGACCGGGTCGGTGCGCGCGACGACTTCTTCGCCCTGGGCGGCACCTCCCTCCAACTGACCCGGCTCGCCGCCCGGTTGCGCGCCGCATCCGGCGAGAAGGTGTCCCTGCGCGGCCTGTTCGCGGCGACGACGGTCGAGACCCAGGCCAGGCTGATCACGCTCCCCGCCGAGCCCCTCGAAGGAACACCGGCCACGGGGGAGACCGCCACCGACGCCACCGCCGCCGAAGCGACCGCCACCCGGCCGGCGCACGGCCGTGACGCCGTCCGCGAGCCGGGCCCCGACGCCGTGGACGTGGACGACGGGCCGGAGATCACGGCCGTCCCGCGTGACGGCGACCTTCCCCTCTCCTCCGGCCAGCGGCGTCTCTGGTTTCTCGACCGGATGCATCCCGGGAGCCCCGAGTGGGTCGCGCCGCTGTTCCTGAGACTGCCCGCCTCGCTGGACGCCGGGACCGTGGAGCGTGCCCTCGACGCGCTGGCCGCACGGCACGAGCCGCTGCGCACCCGGTACGTGGACAGGGGTGGCGAGCCGCGTCAGGTCATCGACGCGCCCGGCACCACCGGTGTCGGGCTGCGCGTCGTGGACACCACGCCGGACGCGGTGGCCGCGCTCTTCGGCGAGCGGTTCGAGCAGGGCTTCGACCTCGCCGAAGGGCCACTGTGGCGGGCGTTGCTGGCCCGCAGGCCCGGCGAGGACCACCTGCTTCTGCTGACGATGCATCACATCACCTGTGACGGCTGGTCGACGGTGCTCCTGGAGCGCGAACTGCGCGAGCTGTGCGCGGCGTACGAGGCCGGCCGTGAGCCCGGCCTCCCGGACCTGCCCCTCCAGTACGCCGACTACGGCTCGTGGCAGGACGCCCGGCTCACCGACGACGTGGTCGAACAGGAGCTCGCTCACTGGCGCGGCGCCCTCGACGGCATCACCCCGCTCGACCTGCCCGCCGACCGCCCCCGCCCCGCGGTCCGCGATCCGCGCGGCGCGGTCGTACCGTTCCGCGTCGCCCCCCGACTCGCCGCCGAGCTGACGGACCTGGGCCGCTCGCACGGTGCCACGCCGTTCATGACGCTGCTGACGGCGTACGCCACCCTGGTCGCCCGCTACACAGGCCAGTGGGACGTCCCGGTCGGCACCCCCGTGGCCGGCCGCACCCGGCCCGAGACCGAGAACATGGTCGGGTTCTTCCTCAACTCCCTGGTCGTGCGCTGCGGCCTCACCGCCTCCATGACCTTCGCCGAGGCCCTGGGCCGGGTCCGCGACGCGGCCCGCGCGGCGTTCGTCCACCAGGAGCTGCCCTTCGAGCGGCTCGTCGACGAACTCCAGCCCGAGCGCGACCTGTCCCGCACCCCGCTCTACCAGGTGGCCTTCGACCTGCACAGCGAGGGCGTCACCAGCGTCGTCACCGACGACGCGGACCTCGCCGCGTTCACCGAGGCCTGGCAGGTGGCGAAGACGGACCTGTCGCTGTTCATGCGGCAGAGCCCCGACGGCTCCCTCGACGGCGTCCTCGAATACGCCACCTCGCTGTTCGAGCGGGCCACCGCCGAGCGCATGACCGGTCACTTCCTCACCCTGCTGGAGCAGGTCGCCCGGCACCCCGGCACCCCCCTCGGAGCCGTCGAACTGCTCGCCCCCGAGGAGCGCCGCCGGCTGCTCACCGACTGGAACGACACGGCGTTCGAGGGCGATGAGCGGACCGTCTTCGAACGCTTCGAGGAGCAGGCCCGCACCGCCCCGGGGCGCACCGCCCTGACCTTCGGCGCCGAGACCGTGACGTACGGCGAACTCGACGCCGCCGCCAACCGGCTGGCACAGCATCTGCGCACCCTGTGCGTGGGCGCCGAGTCACGGGTCGCGGTGCTCCTCGACCGCGGGCCCGAGCTGGTCACCGCCCTGCTGGCGGTGTGGAAGGCGTCCGGCGCCTACGTGCCCATGGACCCGTCCCACCCCGCGGAGCGCATCGCGGCGATGTGCGGGACGGCGGGCGTGCGCACCGCCGTGACGACCTCCGCGTACGCCGGCCGCTTCGCCTCCGCGGACGCGCGTCTGCTCCTCCTGGACACGGACGCCGACGCGATCGCCGGACGGCCCGCCACCGCGCCCGCGCGGACCAGGGACGCGGGACGGCTCGCGTACACGGTCTTCACCTCGGGTTCGACCGGCCGGCCCAAGGGCGTCGAGGTCACCCACCGGGGTCTCGCCAACCACGTGGACTGGGCGGCCCGCGAACTGGCCGACCAGGACTACGGCGGCGCCGCCCTGTTCTCCTCGGTCGCCTTCGACCTGGTCGTTCCCAACCTGTGGGTGCCCCTGGTCACCGGGCAGCGGCTGTTCCTGCTGCCGCAGGACACCGACCTGTCCGAGCTGGGCAAGTACCTGGCCGACGCCTCACCGTTCAGCTTCGTCAAGCTGACGCCTGGCCATCTCGACATCCTGGCCCAGCAGTTCACCCCGGCGCAGGCGGGTGCGCTGGCGCCGGTCGTGGTGGTGGCGGGGGAGGCGTTCACCCGGGCGACGCTGGGGCGCTGGCGGGCGCTGGCTCCGGAGGTGCGGTTGGTCAATGAGTACGGGCCGACCGAGGCGTCGGTGGGGACCACGGTCTACGAGGTTCCGCAGGACGCGGATGCCGAGGCCGATGCCGATGCCGGTGTGCTGCCGATCGGGCGTCCGCTGCCGAACATGACGACCTACGTCCTGGACGCGGCCCTGCAGCCGGTCCCGGTTGGGGTTACCGGTGAGCTGTATGTCGGCGGTACGGGTGTGGCGCGCGGGTATGCGGGTCGTCCGGACCTGACCGCGGAGCGGTTCGTGCCCGACCCGTACGGCACCACCGCCGGTGCACGTCTCTATCGCACCGGTGACCTGGTGCGTCATCTGCCGGACGGGGACATCGAGTTCCTGGGCCGGATCGACGACCAGGTCAAGATCCGCGGCTACCGGATCGAACTCGGCGAGATCCAGGCCGTCCTCGCCGGCCACCCCGACATCCGCGACGCCGTCGTCACCGTGCACCGGCCCGAGAACGGCGAACCGCGGCTGGTGGCCCACGTGGTGCCCGCCGACGCCGACGCAGGGGCTCCGCTTCCCGACCTCGCCGGCCACTGCGCGGCCCGCCTGCCCGAGTACATGATCCCGGCCACGTTCACCGTGCTCGACACGATCCCGGTCAACGCCAACGGCAAGGTCGACCGGTCAGCCCTGCCCGCGCCCGGGGGGACCGCCGACGACGAGGGGTACACCGCACCCAGCGGCCTCGTCGAGGAGCGCATCGCCGAGATCTGGACCGAGCTGCTCGGCGTCCAGGCCGGCGCCCACGACAACTTCTTCCACATCGGCGGCAATTCGATCCTCGCGATCCGTCTGATCTCGCACATCCAGCAGGAGTTCGAGGTCGACTTCGCCGTCCGCACGGTCTTCGAGGGGCCCACGGTCGCCCGGCTCGCGACCGCCGTCGAGGAGCGCGTCACGGCGCAGATCGCCGCGCTCTCCGACGCCGACCTCCTCGACGAGACGGACCTCACGGCCACCGGCGCGGATCCCGCCCACACCGCAGACCTCACGGACAACCCCTCGCTGAAGGAGCACAAGGCATGAGCACCGGGGAAATGGAGAAGCCCGTTCTGTCGGGCACCGATGCCGACGCGCTCCGCGCCGAGCTGCTGCGCCGCCGCCTCGCGGGCCGGCGCGGCACCGCCGACCGCCGGCCGGAGATCCCCCGCGCCGACCGAGCCGCCCCGCTGCCGCTGTCGTACGGCCAGCAGCAGATGTGGTTCCTCAGCCGCCTGGAGCCGGACAGCCCCGAGTACCTGGTCCCGCTGGTGCTGCGACTGCGCGGCGCCCTCGACACCGACGCGCTCGACCGGGCCTGGCAGAGCCTGCTGGAGCGGCACGAGATCCTGCGCACCCGCTACGTCCTGGAGGGTGACGAACCCGCCCAGCTCGTCGACGCGCCGCGCCCCCTGCCCCTCGACCGGTCGGAGGCCGCCGACGACGACGCGGCCCGTGCCCTCGTCGAGGGGGACCTGGCCCGTCCCTTCGACCTCGGCCAGGACCGGCCGGTGCGGGCCCGGCTGATCCGGCTCGCCGACGACGAGCACATCCTCGCCGTCGTCTTCCACCACATCGCCTGCGACGCATGGTCCACCGGTGTCTTCGGCCAGGAACTCAGCGAGCTGTACGCGGGCTCCACGCCGGCCCCGCTCGCCGTGCAGTACGCGGACTACGCGGCCTGGCAGCGCGCCGAGCTGACCGGTGAGGTCGTCGACCGCCAACTCGGCTACTGGCGAGAGCGTCTGGCGGACCTCGCACCGCTCGACCTGCCCGCCGACCGGCCGCGCCCCGCCGTACGCGACGGTGCCGGTTCCGCCGTGCCGTTCGACATCCCCGCCCCGCTGGCGACGCGGCTGCGCGAGCTGGCCGCCCGGCACGACAGCACGCCCTTCATGCTGTTCCTCGCCGCCTACCAGACCCTGCTGGCCCGCTACACCGGCCGCACGGACATCGCGGTCGGCACGGTGGTCTCCGGCCGCGGCCGCCCCGAGCTCCAGCGGCTGATCGGCTACGGCATCAACAGCCTGGTGATGCGCGGCGACCTCTCCGGCGATCCCGCCTTCACCGACCTGCTGGCCCGCACCCGCGCAACGGTGCTGGACGCCTACGACCACCAGGACGTCGCCTTCGCCCAGGTCGTCGAAGCCCTGAGCCCCGAGCGCGACCTCTCCCGCACTCCGCTGTTCCAGGCCGCCTTCACGATGCACGGTGAGCGCGGCTCGTCGTTCGCGTTCCCCGGCGTCGAGGTGGCGCCGTTCGAGGGCGCGGGCCGGGTCGCCAAGTTCGACCTGGACCTCCAGATCCGCGAAGCGACGGACGGCTCGCTCACCGGGCATCTGGAGTACGCCACGGCGCTGTTCGACCGCTCCACCGTGGAACGCTTCCGCGGCCACCTGCTGCGCCTGCTCACCGGCATCACCGCCGACCCCGGCGCGCCGGTCTCCTCGTACGAGATCCTCGACGACGCCGAACGGGCCGTGCTGCTGGGTGCCCCGGAGGACCCGCAGCCGGTGACGCGCCGGGTGCACGAGGTGTTCGAGGAGCAGGTGGCGCTGACGCCGGAACGGGTCGCGGTGTCTTTCGAGGGCACCGACCTGACGTATGCGGAGGTCAATTCGCGGGCGAACCGGATCGCGCATTCCCTGATCGCCCGGGGGGTGGGTCCGGAGACGCTGGTGGGCCTGAGTCTGGAGCGTGGTGTCGAGCTGGTTCCGGCGCTGCTGGGAATCCTCAAGTCGGGCGCGGCCTACCTGCCGCTGGATCCGGCGAACCCGGCCGACCGTATCGCGTACATCGTGCGGGACGCGCAGGCGCCGGTCGTGGTGACCACCTCCGAGTACGCGCACCTCTTCGACGTCGACCTGCTGCTCCTGGACGGCGACGCCGAAACCCTGGCCGCGCGGCCCGAGTCGGACCCGGCCGTCCCCGGCAGTCCCGAGAACCTGATTTACACGATCTACACGTCGGGTTCGACGGGGAAGCCGAAGGGCGTGGCGCTGACCCACGCCAATGTGGTGCGGTTGCTGGAGCGCGGTCAGGAGCATTACGCGTTCGACGAGACGGACGTCTGGCCGCTGTTCCACAGCTACGCCTTCGACGTGTCCGTCTGGGAGATGTGGGGCGCCCTGCTGCACGGCGGCCGGCTCGTCGTCGTCCCCTACGCCGTCACCCGCTCACCCGAGGAGTTCCTGGACCTGCTGGTGCGGGAGCGGGTCACGGTGCTCAACCAGACGCCCTCCGCGTTCCGCTCGCTGATCGGCACCGACGCCGAACTGGCACTGCGGGCCGTGGTGTTCGCGGGCGAGAAGCTGGAGATCTCCGAACTGCGGCCGTGGACCGACCGGTTCGGCCTGGACCGGATCGCCCTGGTCAACATGTACGGGATCACCGAGACGACGGTCCACACCACCTACCACCGCCTGACCGACCGGGACCTGGAGCCGCAGGCGGGCAACCCCGTGGGCCGCCCGCTGGCCGACCTGCGGGTGTACCTCCTGGACGCGGACGGTCGGTTGGTGCCGATCGGTGTGCCCGGTGAGATCCATGTGGGCGGTCCCGGTGTGGCGCGTGGCTATCTCAACCGGCCGGAGCTGACCGCGGAGCGGTTCGTGCCCGATCCGTACGGTCCGGCCGGTTCGCGTCTCTACCGCAGTGGTGACCTGGCGCGCCGGCTGCCGGACGGTGGTCTGGAGTTCCTGGGCCGGATCGACGACCAGGTCAAGATCCGCGGCTTCCGTATCGAGCTGGGCGAGATCGAGACCGCGCTGGCCGCACACCCTCAGGTCCGTGACGCCGTCGTGCTGGTCCGTGAGGACACCCCAGGCGACAAACGCCTCGTCGCCTACCTGACGGCGGCCGCCGACGCGGCCCCCGCCCCGGGGGAGCTGCGCTCACACCTCGCCGCTCAACTGCCCGAGTACATGGTCCCGTCGGCGTTCGTCGCCCTCGACGCGCTGCCGCTGACCACCAACGGCAAGCTCGACAAACGCGCCCTGCCCGCCCCCGGCCAGGACGCCCTGGGCGCGACCGGACATGTCGCCCCGCGCACCGTCACCGAGGAGCGCATCGCCGAGGTGTGGGCCGACGTCCTCGGCCTGGACCGGGTCGGCGTCGAGGACGGCTTCTTCGACCTCGGCGGCCACTCCATCCGCGCCGTCGCCCTCGTCGGCCGGCTCCGCGCGATCGGCTACGACCTGGCGGTGCGCGACGTCTTCGAGTACCGCACGGTCGCCCGCGTCGCCGAACTGGTCACCGGGCGCCCGGCCCCGGCGGACCCCGACCGCACGGTCGAACCGTTCGCGCTGCTGTCCGACGCGGACCGGGAGCGGCTGCCCGAGGGCCTCGCCGACGCCTACCCGCTCTCCCAGGTGCAACTCGGCATGGTCGTCGAGATGCTGACGGACGACGGCAAGCAC
Source organism: Streptomyces sp. NPDC050704 (assembly GCF_040654355.1). Lineage (NCBI taxonomy): Bacteria > Bacillati > Actinomycetota > Actinomycetes > Kitasatosporales > Streptomycetaceae > Streptomyces > Streptomyces sp. NPDC050704. The sequence continues at coordinate 159,568 of NZ_JBFAHW010000009.1, forward strand.
CCCTACCACAACGTCACCTCGTTCCGGATCCGCGACGGGCGGCCCTTCTCGCTCCAGGCCCTGCGCGGCGCCGCCGCGGCCGTCGTGGCCCGCCACGAGGCCCTGCGCACCTCCGTCGACCTCACCGGCTACTCCGTACCCCTCCAACTGGTCCACGCCATCGCCGAGATGCCCGTCGGCGCCCGCGACCTGTCCCAGCTGGAGGGTCCCGAACTCCTCGCCTCACTGCGGGAGTTCACGGACAAGGAACGCTCCGAGCTGTTCGATCTGGCGACGCCGCCGCTGCTGCGCCTGTACGCGCACGTCACGCGCGACGGCAGCTGGTGGATCACCAACACCGAGTGCCACGCGATCCTCGACGGCTGGAGCCACCACTCCCTGCTGATGGAGGTCCTGGAGGAGTACGGGCGGATCAGGGACGGCCTGGAGCCGGCCGACGCCGTGGCGGAGCCGGCGACGCGGGCGGAGTTCTCGGAGTCCGGGGAGCCCGGCGAGTCCGCGGAGCCCCGGGAGTCCGTGGAGTCCGCCCGGCCCGCCGTCCGTTTCGCCGACTTCATCGCCGCCGAGCTGGACGTGCTCGCCTCCGAGGAGACCCGCGCCTACTGGCGGTCCGTCGTCGACGGCAACGCCCGGCTCACGGTCCCCGTGCCGTGGCGCGGCGACCCCGGGGACACCGGCGCCCCGTACCGCGTGCCGGTGCCCTTCCACGACCTGGAGGACCGGCTTCGCGCCCTGGCCACGAAGGCGGGCGCCTCGTTCAAGAGCGTCCTGCACGCGGCGCACCTGAAGACGCTCAGCATGCTCACCGAGGAGGACCGCTTCTTCACCGGCCTGGTGTGCAACGCACGGCCCGAGGTGCTCGGCGCCGACCGCGTCTACGGCATGCACCTGAACACCCTGCCGTTCGCGTACGACCGCACGGCCGCCACCTGGCGCGAACTCGTCGGGCAGGTCTTCGCCCGCGAGATCGAGCTGTGGCCGCACCGCACCTTCCCGATGCCCGTCATCCAGCGTGAATTCGCCGACGGCGAGCGGCTGATCGACATGCGGTTCAGCTACCACGACTTCGACCAGGTCGACCGCGAGCAGGTCGACTACCTGGCGAGCATCGACGACAGCCCCACCGAGTTCCCGCTCGGCGTCTCGGCCCGCGTCGGCCACCTCGTCCTCACGGCGTCCCCGAAGGCCCTCAGCCGCAGCGGCACGGACCGCCTGGCGGCCATGCTGCGCCTCGTTTTGGAGGCCATGGCGGCGGACCCGGACGGTGACGCCCGCCTGGCCTTCCTGCCGGCGGGGGAGCGGGAGCGGCAGCTGACCGAGTGGAACGACACCTCGTACGGGGCCGAGGCCGTCACCGTCCTTGGGCGTTTCGAGGAGCAGGCGGCCCGCACTCCGGGGGCCGTGGCGGTCCGCCACGAGGGCGGCACGCTCTCGTACGGCGAACTCGACTGCCGTGCCAATCAGTTGGCGCATCACCTGCGTGGTCTGGGGGTGGGGGCCGAGTCGCGTGTCCTGGTCCGGCTGGACCGCGGCCCGGACCTGCTGACCGCTCTACTGGCGGTCTGGAAGGCGGGCGGCGCCTACGTGCCCGTCGACCCGTCCCACCCCGCCGACCGCGTCGCCGCCATGCGCGAGCTGTCCGGAGCTCCGGTGACCCTCACGGAAATCCCCGTGCGGGCTCTCATCAGCCTGCCCACCACCGCCCCGGCGAGGTCCGAGGACCTGGACCGGCTGGCGTACGTGATCTTCACCTCGGGTTCGACGGGAACGCCGAAGGGCGTCGAGGTCTCCCACCGGGGTCTGGCCAACCATGTCGCCTGGGCCGCGCGGGAGTTGGCCTCGCAGGGCGGGGGAGGCGCCCCGTTGTTCTCCTCGGTCGCCTTCGACCTGGTCGTCCCCAACCTGTGGGCGCCCCTGGTCACCGGCCAGACCGTGCACACCGTGAGCCAGGACGTCGACATGGCGGACCTGGGCAAGTACCTGGCCGACGCCTCACCGTTCAGCTTCGTCAAGCTGACGCCGGGGCACCTGGACGTCCTGGCCCAGCAGCTCACCGCGGAACAGGCCGCCGCGTTGGCGCCCGTCCTGGTGGTGGCGGGGGAGGCGTTCACCCGGGCGATGCTGGAGCGCTGGCGGGCGCTGGCTCCGGAGGTGCGGCTGATCAACGAGTACGGGCCGACCGAGGCGTCGGTGGGGACCACCGTCTACGAGGTCCCGCAGGACACCGGTGCCGATGTGCTGCCGATCGGGCGTCCGCTGCCGAACATGACGACGTACGTCCTGGACGCGGCCCTGCAGCCGGTCCCGGTCGGGGTCACCGGGGAGCTGTACGTCGGCGGCACCGGTGTGGCGCGCGGATACGCGGGCCGTCCGGACCTGACCGCGGAGCGGTTCGTGCCCGACCCGTACGGCACCACTGCCGGCGCGCGGCTGTACCGCACCGGTGACCTGGTGCGCCAACTCGCGGACGGGAACGTGGAGTTCCTGGGCCGGATCGACGACCAGGTCAAGATCCGCGGCTACCGCGTCGAACTCGGCGAGATCCAGGCCGTCCTCGCCGGCCACCCCGACATCCGCGACGCCCACGTGACCACGTTCGACGGCGAACTCGCCGGGTACTACGCACCCGCCGACGCCCCCGCCGAGACCGTGCGCGAGCACCTCGCCGCCCGGCTGCCCGACTACATGATCCCGGCCACGCTGACCCCTCTCGAAGCCCTGCCCCTCAACGCCAACGGCAAGATCGACCGCCGAGCCCTGCCCACGCCGGACACCGCCGAAGCCGCCGGCACCGCCGATGACGGGTACGTCGCCCCGCGCACCGACACCGAGGAGCGGATCGCCACCGTGTGGCGGCGCGTCCTGGAGCGGGAGACCGTCGGTGTCGAGGACGACTTCTTCGAGACCGGCGGGCACTCCATCCGTGCCGTCGCCCTGGTCGGCGCACTGCGCGCCGAGGGCTTCGACATCGGGGTGCGGGACGTCTTCGAGTACCGAACCGTCGCCCGGCTGTCCGAGCTGCTGACCGGGCGTCCCGCGCCCGAGGCCGCCGACACGGGTGTCGAACCGTTCGCCCTGGTGCCCGCGGCCGACCGCGGGCACCTGCCCGGCGGACTCGACGACGCGTACCCGCTGTCCCAGGTGCAGACGGGCATGGCGGTCGAGATGCTCGCGGAGGAGGGCGGAAACAAGTACCACAACGTCAGCCTCTTCCCGATCCGCGACGGCCTGCCGCTCGACGTCGTCGCCCTGCGCGCCGCCGCCCGCACACTCACCGCACGCCACGACATCCTGCGCACCTCCGTCGAGCTGACCGCCCACTCCGTGCCCATGCAGTACGTGCACACGCACGCCGACGTCCCGGTGACGGTGCGGGACCTGCGGGACCTGGACGGCGCGGACGCCCGCACCGAGGCGATCGGGGCCTGCCGTACCGAGGAGCGCACCCGGCTCTTCGACCTGTCCGCCGCGCCGCTGCTGCGCATCACCGCGCTCGTCGAGGACGACACCTCCTGGCAGCTCGTGCTGACCCAGCCGCACCTGGTCACCGAGGGCTGGAGCCACCACTCCCTGCTGATGGAACTCCTCGACTGCTACCGGCAGTTCAGGGACACCGGTGCCCCCGGGCCCTACACGGCCCCCGCCGTCCGGTACGCCGACTTCATCGCCGGCGAACTGGACTCCCTGGCCGCCGACGAGGACCGCGACTTCTGGCAGCGGACCGTCGACACGCACGCGCCGTTCGCACTGCCCGCGTCCTGGGCCGATGCCCCGGACACCCCGCGTTCCGTCTCCAGGGCCCGGGTGGACCTGAGCGGCGTCGAGCGGCCGCTGCGGGCGCTGGCGGCCGCGGCGCGCGTCTCCTACAAGAGCGTGCTGCACGCCGCGCACCTGAAGGTGATGAGCCAGCTCACCGACGAGGAGCACTTCTTCACGGGCATCGTCGCGCACGGCCGTCCGGAGGCCCCGGGCGCCGAGCGCGTCTACGGCATGCATCTCAACACGCTGCCCCACCCCGCCGACCGCTCCGCCCGCACCTGGCGCGAGCTGGTGCAGCGGACCTTCGCCCGGGAGGCCGCGACCTGGCCGCACCGGCGCTACCCGCTGCCCGCCGTGCAGCGGCTGGCCGGCGGCGAGCGGCTCATCGACGTGGTCTTCAACTATCTGGACTTCCACCAGGTCGACACGGAGCGCGTCGACTTCGGTGCGGCCGTGCACGACGCGGCCACCGAGTTCGGCCTGCATGTGTCGGTCCTCGGCGGCCACCTGGGCCTCAGCAGCCACACGCACGCGCTCAGCCAGGCGAACGCCGAGCGTCTCGCCGGGCTCTACCGCACGGTCCTCGAAGCGATGGCCGCGAACCCGGACGGCGACGCCCGGGCCGCGTATCTGCCGCCGGAGGAGCGGGAGTCGCTGACCGTCACGACGCGGCGCGCACCCGCCGCACAGGGCCCGGTCCCCGAGCAGTTCGCCGCGCTTGCGGCACGCACCCCGGACGCGGTCGCGCTGGCCCACGAGGACGGCGAGACGACGTACGCGGAGCTCGACGCCCGCGCCAACCGGCTCGCGCACCACCTCGCCGGACTCGGCGTCGGACCCGAGACGGTCGTCGCGGTCTCGATGAACCGCGGCCCCGACCTGATCACCGGCATCCTCGGCATCCTCAAGGCGGGCGGCGCCTACCTGCCGCTCGACCCGGCCTACCCGGCCGACCGTCTCACGTACATGCTCGACGACTCGGCCGCCCCGGTGCTGCTCACCGAGCGGGACGTCGCGCCGGCCCTGCCGGAGCACACGGCCCGCACCGTCGTCGTCGACGACCCCGGCACCGCCGCGGCGATCGCGGGGCAGCCGTCCACGGCACCCGCCGTGGAGCTGTGGACCGCGTCCGCCGCGTACGTCATCTACACCTCCGGCTCCACCGGCCGGCCGAAGGGTGTCGTGGTCACCCACGCCGGCACCGGCAACCTCGGTGCGGGCATGGCCGCCCGCATGGGCATCGAACCGGGCAGCCGGGTGCTGCAGTTCGCCTCCATCAGCTTCGACGCGGCCTTCGCCGAACTGGCCCAGACCCTCCTCACGGGCGCCACGCTCGTCCTCGCGCCCGCCGAGCGGCTGATGCCGGGGCCCGAGCTGGCGGCTCTCACCCACGAGCAGCGGGTCACCCATGTCACGCTGCCGCCCACCGCCCTGTCGGTGCTGCCCGTCGACGGCGGACTCCCGGCCGGAACCACCCTCCTGGTCGCGGGTGAGGCATGCCCGCCCGACACGGTCGCCGCCTGGTCCGCGGACCGCGTGATGATCAACGCGTACGGCCCTACCGAGACGACCGTGTGCGCCACCATGAGCGCGCCCCTGTCCGGGGCGGCCGTCCCGCCGATCGGGCGGCCGATGCCCGCCTTCACGACGCACGTGCTCGACGCCCGGATGCAGCCGGTGCCCGCCGGAGTCCCCGGCGAGCTGTACCTCGGCGGCATCGGGGTGGCCCGCGGCTACCTCGGCCGCCCGGGCCTGACCGCCGAGCGGTTCGTGCCCGATCCGTACGCCACCGAGCCCGGCACCCGGCTCTACCGCACCGGCGACCTCGTTCGCCAACTGCCCAGTGGCGACCTGCAGTTCATCTCCCGCACCGACACCCAGATCAAGCTGCGCGGCTTCCGCGTCGAACTCGGCGAGATCGAGACGGCCCTCGCCGCCCACCCCCTGGTGAGGGCGGCGGTCGCCGACGTACGCGAGGACGTGCCCGGAGCACGCACCCTCGCCGCCTACTACGTGCCCGAGCCCGGTGCCCTGCCCGAGCCGGCCGAACTGCGCGACCTGCTCGCCGCGTCGCTGCCCGACCACATGGTCCCGGCGTCGTTCACCCCGCTCGACGCCGTGCCGCTGAGCCCCACGGGGAAGACCGACCGGCGCGCCCTGCCCGCCCCCGACCGCTCCGCGCACACCGCGGCCGAGGCGTACACCGCGCCGCGCACCCCCGTCGAGGAGCGGGTCGCGGCGGTGTGGAGCGAGGTCCTCGGAGTCGGCCGGGTCGGCGTGCACGACGGCTTCTTCGACCTGGGCGGCGACTCCATCCGTGCCGTCACCCTGATCGGCGCGCTGCGCGCGGCCGGCTTCGACACCGGAGTCCGCGAGGTCTTCGAGGCCCGCACGGTCGCCGCGCTCGCCGAACTCCTCACCGGGCGGGCGGCCCCGGCCGAACCCACCTGGAGCGAGCCGTTCGCACTCGTACCCGACGCGGACCGCGCCCTGCTGCCCGGCGGGCTCGACGACGCGTACCCGCTGTCGCAGGTGCAGACCGGCATGGTCGTGGAGATGCTCGCCGACGGCGCCCGCACCAAGTACCACAACGTGAGCGTGAACCGGATCCGCGACGGTGTGCCGTTCTCGGCCGAGGCGCTGCGGGAGGCGGCCCGTGCCGTCGTCGCGCGGCACGAGGTGTTGCGCACCTCCTTCGAGCTGACCGCGTACTCCGTGCCGATGCAGCTGGTGCACACCACCGCCACCGTGCCGGTGCGCGTCACCGACCTGCGGGACGCCACCACCGAGGAGCGGGAGCGGACGGTCGGGGAGTTCGTCGCGGCCGAGCATGCCGACCACTTCGACCTGGCGGCGGCCCCGCTGCTGCGGGTCGCCGCGTTCGTGGCGAGCGACGAGACCTGGCAGCTGGCTCTCACCGAGTCCCACGCGATCACCGAGGGGTGGAGCTACCACGCGCTGATGATGGAGCTCCTCGACGTGTACGCCGCCCTGCGCGACGGAGTCGAACCCGCACTGCCCGACCTGCCCCGGGTGCGCTTCGCGGACGCCGTCGCGGCCGAACTGGCCGTCCTCGACAGCGCCGAGAGCCGCGGTCACTGGCAGGACACCCTCGACACCTACCCGGCGTTCGCGCTGCCGGCGGGCTGGGGCGACACCTCCACCCCGCCGGAGACGTACCGGGTCAGCGTCGAACTGGCCGACCTGGAACCCGGCCTGCGAGCCCTGGCCACCGCCTCCCGCACCTCCCTCAAGGCGGTCCTGCACGCCGCCCACCTGAAGGTCCTCAGCCAGCTCACCCCGGAGGAGTGCTTCCACGCGGGCCTGGTCGGCGACACCCGGCCCGAGGCTCCCGGCGCCGACCGGGTGCTCGGCATGTACGTCAACACCGTGCCGTTCGCCCACGACCGCTCCGCCGCCACCTGGCGCGAACTGGTGCGGCAGGTCTTCGACCACGAGGTGGCGCTGTGGCCGCACCGCCAGTACCCGCTGCCCGCGATCCAGCGGCAGGCGGGCGGACAGCGGCTGGTCGACGTCGTCTTCAACTACCAGGACTTCCACCAGGTCGACACCGATCTGGTGGATGTGGCGGCCGGAGTCGGAGCGGGCGGCATCGAGTTCGGACTCGCCGTGACCACCCTCGCCGGGCGCCTGCACCTCAAGTCGGACACGCACCGCGTCAGCCGCGCCCACGCCGCGCGCCTGGCCGCGATGTACCGGGCCGTCCTGGCGGCGATGGCCGCCGGAGCCGACGGGGACGCCAGGGAGGTGTACCTGCCGACCGGTGAGCGCGAACTCCAGCTCGCCGACTGGACGAGCCCACGGACACCCGGCGACCGCCCCGAGGCCTGCGTGCACGAGGTCTTCGAGGAGCGGGCCGCCCGCACCCCGGACGCCGTCGCCGTGACCTTCGGCGCCACCCACCTCACCTACGCCGAACTGAACACCCGCGCCAACCGCGTCGCACACCTGCTGCGCGCCAAGGGCGTCGGACCGGAGACCCTGGTGGGCGTCAGCCTGGAACGCGGCACCGACCTGGTGGCCGTCCTGCTCGGCGTCCTCAAGGCGGGCGGCGCGTATCTGCCGCTCGACCCGGCCTACCCGGCCGACCGGCTCACCTACATCGCCGAGGACGCCGCCGCCCAGGTCGTCGTCACCACGTCCGCACAGGCGGGCTCCTTCACCGCCGGCCTGGTCCTGCTCGACACGGACGCGGAACTCCTCGACGCGCAGCCCGGCACGAACCCCGTCCCGCTCGCGGGCCCCGAGAACCTGATCTACGTCATCTACACCTCGGGCTCCACCGGCCGGCCCAAGGGCGTGACCCTCACCCACGCCAACGTGCTGCGCCTGTTCACCGTCACCGAGGGACAGTTCGGTTTCGGCCCGCGGGACGTGTGGACGCTCTTCCACAGCTACGCCTTCGACTTCTCGGTGTGGGAACTGTGGGGCGCCCTCCTGTACGGCGGGCGGCTCGTGGTCGTCGAGCAGACGGTGGCGCGCTCACCCGAGGACTTCCTCGACCTGCTGGTGGCCGAGCGGGTGACGGTGCTCAACCAGACGCCGTCCGCGTTCCGCTCACTGGCCGCCGCCGCCCGGGACGACGACCCGCGCATCGCGGAACTCGCGCTGCGCACGGTGGTGTTCGGCGGCGAGAAACTGGAGGTCGCCGAGCTGAAGCCATGGGCGGAGCGGGTCGGCCTCGCCACCACCGACCTGGTGAACATGTACGGGATCACCGAGACCACCGTGCACGTCACCCACCACCTGCTCACCGACGACGACCTCGCGTCGCCCCCGCGCAGCCCCGTCGGGGGCCCCCTCGCCGACCTGCGGGTCTGCCTCCTGGACCGGAACGGCCGGATCGTGCCGCTGGGCGTGCCCGGCGAGATCCACGTCGGCGGCCCGGGAGTGGCCCGCGGCTACCTCGGCCGGCCGGAGCTCACCGCCGAACGGTTCGTGCCCGACCCGTACGCCACCGAGCCCGGCGCCCGCCTGTACCGCGCGGGAGACCTGGCCCGCCGACTGCCGGACGGCGGTCTGGAGTTCCTGGGCCGGATCGACGACCAGGTCAAGATCCGCGGCTTCCGCATCGAGCTGGGCGAGATCTCCGCCGCGCTCGGCGGGCACCCGGCGGTGCGGGACGCGGTGGTCGTCGTCCGTGAGGACACCCCCGGCGACAAACGCCTCGTCGGCTACTTCGTACCGGCCGGCGAACAGCCCCCCGTACTCGCGGAGTTGCGCGCCCATCTGGCGCGGGAGCTGCCGGACCACATGGTCCCGGCCGCGTACGTGCCGATCGAGCGGATCCCGCTGAACGCCAACGGCAAGCTCAACCGCCGCGTCCTGCCCGCGCCCTCGGACGCCGCCCTCGCCGCCGACGAGACGTACACGGCACCGCGGACCCCCGTCGAGGAACGGATCGCCGCCGTCTGGCGCGAGGTGCTCGGCGCCGAACGGGCCGGCGCGCACGACAGCTTCTTCGACCTCGGCGGCGACTCCATCCGTGCCGTGGCGCTGGTCGGCGCGATGCGCGCGGCGGGCTTCGACGTCGCCGTCCGCGAGGTCTTCGAACTACGCACCGTCGCCGGGCTCGCCGAGCTTCTGGACGGCCGGAAGGAACCCATGGACCCCATGTACGTGGAGACACGCGTGCGACCGTACGAGCTGATCACCGAGGCCGACCGGACGAAGCTGCCCCGGGGCACCACCGACGCCTATCCGCTCTCCCAGATCCAGGCCGGCATGGTCGTCGAGCTGATGGCCGACGAGGGCCGCGGCAACTACCACAACGTGACCTCGTTCCGGATCACGGACGACGCCCCGTTCGCGCCCGCCGCGTTCGAGTCGGCCGTCCGCTCGGTGGTGGCCCGCCACGACGTGCTGCGCACCTCGGTCGCCGCGTCCGGATACTCGGTGCCGCTGCAGATCGTCCACGAGCGGGTCGACACCCCGCTCACGGTGACCGACCTGCGGCACACCGGCACGGCGGAGCTGGAGGCCGCGCTGCGGGCGTACGTCGCCGAGGAGCGCGCGGCCCTGTTCGACCTGTCGGCGGCCCCGCTGCTGCGCACCGCCGCACACATCGAGAGCGACAGCGCCTGGTGGCTGTCGGTCACCGAGTCGCACGTCATCCTGGAGGGCTGGAGCCACGCCACCCTCGTCATGGAGCTGCTCACCGCCTACCGGGAGTTCCGCGACACCGGCGGGACGCACCCCTACGAGCAGCCGCCCGTGCGGTACGCCGACTTCATCGCGGGCGAGGCCGAGTCGCTGGCCTCCGCCGACGACCGGGCGTACTGGGAGGGCGTCGTCGAGCGGCACGCCAAGCTCGAACTGCCCGCCTCCTTCGCCGAACCGGCCAAGCCCCGCGAGTCCCACCGCGTCCTCGTCGCCCTCGACGACCTCGCGCCGCGCCTGCGGGCCCTGGCCTCGGAGACCGGCACGTCCCTGAAGAGCGTGCTGCACGCCGCACACCTGAAGGTGATGAGCCAGCTCACCGGCGAACAGGCCTTCTTCACCGGCCTGGTCACCCACGCGCGGCCCGAGGCGCCGGGCGCCGAGCGGGTGCTCGGCATGCACCTCAACACCCTGCCGTTCGGGCACGACCGCTCCGCCCGCACCTGGCGCGAGCTGGTCGGCCAGGTCTTCGCCCGTGAGCTGGAGGTCTGGACGCACCGCCGCTTCCCGCTCCCGGAGATCCAGCGCGCGGCGCGCGGCGGCCGGCTGATCGACGTGCTGTTCAACTTCGTCGACTTCCACCAGGTCGACGACGAACTGGTCGACTCCGGTGTGCGTATCAGTGAGACCCCGACCGAGTTCGGTCTGTCCGTGCACGCCACCGGCACGAACATCGTCCTCAGCACCAACACCCACGTACTCGGCAGGGCGCACGCCGAACGCCTCGCGGGCATGTACCGGGCGGTCCTCGACGCGATGGCGGAGGACGCCGACGGTGACGCCCGGACGAACCGCCTCCCGGCGGGCGAACGCGAGCGGCTGCTCGGTGATCTGACGCCGGGGACGGTGGAGCCGGTGACGCGCCGGGTACATGAGGTGTTCGAGGAGCAGGTGGCGCGGACGCCGGAACGGGTCGCGGTGTCCTTCGAGGGCACCGATCTGACGTATGCGGAGGTGAACGCCCGGGCGAACCGGATCGCGCATTCCCTGATCGCCCGGGGGGTGGGTCCGGAGTCGCTGGTGGGCCTGAGTCTGGAGCGTGGTGTCGAGCTGGTCCCGGCGTTGCTGGGAATCCTCAAGTCGGGCGCGGCCTACCTGCCGCTGGACCCGGCGAACCCGGCCGACCGCATCGCGTACATCGTGCGGGACGCGCAGGCGCCGGTCGTCGTGACCACCGCCGGGCATGCCGGTCTGTTCGATGTGGATCTGCTGCTGCTGGACGCGGACGCGCAGGCGCTGGCCCGGCTGCCGGAGACGAATCCGGGAGTGGTGGGCAGTCCGGAGAACCTGATCTACACGATCTACACGTCGGGTTCGACGGGGAAGCCGAAGGGTGTGGCGCTGACCCACGCCAATGTGGTGCGGCTGCTGGAGCGCGGTCAGGAGCACTACGCGTTCGACGAGACGGACGTCTGGCCGCTGTTCCACAGCTACGCCTTCGACGTGTCCGTCTGGGAGATGTGGGGCGCCCTGCTGCACGGTGGCCGGCTCGTCGTCGTCCCCTACACGGTCACCCGCTCCCCGGACGAGTTCCTCGACCTCCTGGTCGACCAGGAGGTGACGGTCCTCAACCAGACGCCGTCCGCGTTCCGTTCACTGGTGGCGGCCGCCGCCGACGGAGACCGGCGCGTCAAGCAGCTGTCCCTGCGGGCCGTGGTGTTCGCGGGCGAGAAGCTGGAGATCTCCGAACTGCGGCCGTGGACCGACCGGCTGGGCCTGGCCCGGACGGCGCTCGTGAACATGTACGGGATCACCGAGACCACCGTGCACACGACGTACCACCGCCTGACCAGGAAGGACCTCGACCCGCAGGCGGGCAACGCCATCGGCCGCCCCCTCGCCGACCTCCGGGTGCATCTCCTGGACGTGGACGGTCAGTTGGTGCCGATCGGTGTGCCGGGTGAGATCCATGTGGGTGGTCCTGGTGTGGCGCGTGGCTATCTCAACCGGCCGGAGCTGACCGCCGAGCGGTTCGTGCCTGATCCGTACGGTCCGGCCGGCTCGCGTCTCTACCGCAGTGGTGACCTGGCGCGCCGGCTGCCGGACGGTGGTCTGGAGTTCCTGGGCCGGATCGACGACCAGGTCAAGATCCGCGG